>NZ_JAMQJY010000001.1:0-304514 GCF_023703085.1 Alkalicoccobacillus plakortidis
CTTATATTGCTGCAGGTGACGGGTTGACGGTTTTACAAAATGCCATGCAATTAATTACAGGAGGTTGATCGTTATGAAAAAAGGATTAGTTGAGAGTGTGTTAATGAAAGATCGTGAAAAAATTATGGCTTTAAAAGGGCAATTATTAAATTCAATGGCTTCTGCAACTTACCAATTTGCTAAAGAGGATATGGAACAAGCTAAAAAAAATTTAGATGATGTTGAACTGATCATGCAGCGTATGGAGAATATGGCAGAAGAAAAATTAGTACATGATCGTGCAGACAGAAAACTTCAATCTGACATACAGGAAGCAGTTAGAACGTACGCCAAAACAACAGGTAATGAGAACATATATGGATTTGAGATAAATCTAGCGATTGGACGTGGTAAGAAATGAAACAACGACTGCAACTAAATATTAAAGGCCAGCAAATGATCATTGAAGCAATGGAAGATATAAGACCAAAGAGGTACTCAGCAGAGCAAAAACGTTTTGATCTCATACTGAACAAGGTCGTGGAAGGTAAAAAGGATTTTGATTCAGAGGAAATGATCTATATTACGCAATCACTTAGAAAACACAGTAAATTTTTATCTTTGTGTCGTGAAGAAGAGAATTGTCTCTCCTTTAGGAAACTAGCTGACAGAGTGGAAAGAGCTCGTATTGCTCACCAGGACAAGCATCATCCATTAAAAAAAGCACTTACTGCTGTAACAGTTAGCGCTTCGGTTCTTACTTAATTCAATAACACAATCATATCAATAATTGATTGTGACGGCAAGCTCAGCTTTGCCGTGAGGTGTACAAGCCCCCCTACTTGTGCGTCTCACGGTGCAGCTGCACCAAGTTCTTAGAAAACTGTATAGGAGGTATACCCATGGCTAGATTAGATTATCAATGTCCAACTTGCAGAAATACTGATCATCCAACTGGCGCGAATTTCTGCAAAATATGTGGCACTAAAATAATTAGAGGGGGTGAAACCAAATGAAGCAATTCATGTTCAGCTTTGATTCTGTAACACAAATTGATGTAGATCAATTTAAGAAGTTAGAAAAGCATATGAGTGAGTCAGCAGACTTTTATAAGAAAACAGGTCGCATTCAAAAGATGCGTGAGGAGTTAGCAGACAAGCGTAAATTCATGATCATTCGAGTTTGTATGGAAGCTGCAGTCAAACAAAAAGCCATTCGTGGTGGAACACGAATAGCTCAGGTAAGTGCTTAAGAATTAATGGTCTCTTTAGTATATAGCGCTTGCTGTTAAAACACAAATGGAGGTTAAAGGATATGACTAAATCATTAAAATTGCTCTCGATTGAACTCACTCATTTTAAAGGGATTAAAAGTTTTCGTTTGGAGGCGAATGGAGAAGACGTTGTTGTCTATGGAGATAACGCTAGTGGAAAGACCAGTGTATTTGATGCTTTCGTTTGGTTGCTCTTTAACAAGAACAGTCAAAATAAAACAGATTTTGATATCAAAACATTAACGGAGTCAGGAGATCACCTTCATGGTTTGAGTCATGAGGTAGAAGCTAAATTTGAGATAGATGGGATTAAGAAGCTGACCTTAAAGAAAGTCTATGCCGAAAAGTGGACTAAAAAACGTGGAAGTGCAGAGAGCACTTTCTCTGGCCACACTACAGACCATTTTATTGATGAAATTCCCAAAAAGAAAAAAGAATTTGATGAAAAAGTAGCAGAGCTCATTAAGGAAGATGTCTTTAAACTGCTTACATCACCAACTTACTTTAATGAGCAATTGCATTGGCAGAAGCGTAGAGACGTTCTACTTCAAGTCGGGGGTGATATCTCGAATGATGAGGTTGTGGCAGCTAACAAAGAGCTCGCTTCATTACCAAGTATCTTAGGCGATCGATCTATTGAGGATCATCGTAAATGGCTTACTTCTCAAAAAGCAGGTGTAAATGCACAGCTTGATACGTTACCTGTCCGCATTGATGAAGTTCAAAGGTCACTTCCCGATGTTTCTGGCTTAGATGAATCACTCATTGCCCAAGAGATTAAATTCCTTCAGTCACAGTTGCAGGAAAAAGAGGATGAGCACTCACGTTTAAGAAATGGCAGTGAGGTTTCTACTAAAGAGAATGAGCTTCGGCTTATACAAGGTAGCTTAATAGATATTAAAAATCGTCTGCAGGCATCTGCTCATGACGAGGTTATGAAAACAAGACGTGAAGTTGGTCAAAAACAAGGTGATACAGATGCTTTAGAACAAAGCCTTAACAGCAAAAAACGACTTCTCGCTTCCCATGAGGAAACAGTAAATACATTAACTAAACAAGCAGATGCTTTACGGGATTTGTGGACCAAAGAAAATCAATGTGCTTTTGAGCATGAAGCCGAAACAGAATGCCCTACATGCAAGCAAGAGCTTCCTGAGGATGAAGTAGCTGCTGTCAATGAACGAGCGTTATCGGCATTTAACTTAAAGAAGGCAGAGAAGCTTGAATCCATTTCAAGTGATGGGAAACGAAAAAAAGTAACGATTGAAGAAAGTAACCAAGCAATAGAAAAGCTTGAATCTGAAATTGCCGAGATTGAACAAAATTGGCAAGATGCTAAAGAACAATTAATTGAGGTTCAAGTAAGGTATCAAACGGAACAAAAAAGTATTCCGGACCCTAATGAAAACACCGAATATCAGGAGCAATCAAAGAAAGCGGAAGAAAAACAAGCTGAGATTAATGAATTAAAACAATCATCAGCTGGAGCAATTGAAAAAGTTCTTTCTGAGATCCAAAAATTCAAGAGTGAAATCAAAGATTTAGAAGCCGATCAATCAAAATTTACATTAATTGAGAATAGCCAAACCCGTATTGCTGAACTTGAAGCAGAAGAGAAAAAGCTAGCTGCTCATTATGAGGAGTTAGAGCGACAACTATTCCTTACAGAGGAGTTCATTCGTACAAAGGTTCAGCTTTTCGAGGAAAGAATCAACTCACACTTTCAATACGCAAGATTCAAGTTATTTGATTCACAGATTAACGGCGGTTTAACAGAAACGTGCGAAACGTTATACAAAGGCGTGCCTTATGGGTCAAACCTTAATGACGCAGCTCGAATCAACGTAGGCCTAGATATTATTAACACTTTGTCTGCTCACTATGGCTTCTCTGCACCAATCTTTATTGATAACAGTGAATCCGTAACAAAGCTAATAAAAGTAGGTTCTCAGGTTATTGCTTTAGAAGTATCTGCCGATCACCCTAACTTAACTATCGGTGGCAAAAAAGCCATTAAGGAGGCTGTATAAAATGACTGAAAGTACATTTTCAACAGCATTAACAAAGGTCAATGATTCATTCTTTCCCATGATCGAAAAACAGCTTACTGGTAACGGAATCAAGATGGATAATTACTCAAAGCAATGTGTTTTGACCGCAATATCATCTATTAATAACGTTTTAGATTCAAAAGGGATTACTTGGAATGATGCGGATTTAGATAAGAACAACATTACACAAATTCTTATCTCAGTTGCTTCTCTCAAGCTAAATGCAGCTGCAAGTCCAAGAGAGGTTTACTTCCAAACAAGAAATGTATCTGTGAAGAAGCAAGGCACGGACGATGTCGTTTGGAAAAAGCAAATTGAAATGGGGATAGAGGGAGATGGAAATGATGCTATCCTCTCTAACTTTGGACGAGATGTTCAATCTGTCGCACAAATTTGGTTGGTACGTTCAGAAGATGCCTTTACTTATCCTTCATTTAGGGGATTAAAGCTGGAGCCACCCACGTGGTCTCCAACTGGAAAGGGCGAAGTCGTAAGGGTTGTATATCCTGTTATCAAAAAAAATAACACAGTCGAATATCATATTTCTGAGCGCGAGGATGTAATCAAGAACCTTGTAGCTCACATCAATAACAATATGATGAATGAAACATTTGGCATAGCTCAAAATCGCTTTAAAGCAACATTTGATGAAAAGAAGAAGATCGCCAAAAAGAAATCAGAGGTTTTATCTAAAGTAAAGGCTGTGGGATTAGCTGCCCTTGATGAAGAAGAGTTTGCCAAGTGGATCAGTCCTGCTTGGAAGGACCCTCAAAGTAGAGAGTCCATGCTTATCCGGAAGATGAGAAATAACGTAACAAAGCGCATACCTAAAGATTTTGGAAATGCTTTTGTAGAGATGAATTATGAAGCCTCTGTAGATGAGGGATTTGCTTCTGCTCGTCAGGAGATTACTGACAATGCTAATGATGAAATTATAGATGTTGATTATGAAGATTCAACAACTAATTCTTACACTGATCAACCAGAGACTGAACAATATGAGTCACAGGAAGAAGTAAAAGAAGAGTCACAATCTGAAAAAGAACCGGTGAAAACAACTCCTGCTAATGATGAGCCACCGTTTTGATTGATATACAGGTGCTTGGCTCAGGATCAGCTGGTAACTGCTATCGCATAAGCGATGGCAGCACTACCTTGCTGTTGGAGTGTGGTATTCGATACAAGGATATTCAGAAAGGCGTTCAGTTCAAAATGTCAGACGTCGCAGGTTGTCTCGTCACTCATGAACACGGAGACCATTGTAAATCATTAAAAGATGTCATGCGTGCCGGCATTGATTGCTATATGTCTTCTGGAACGGCTAGTGCATTAAATATTCATCACCATCGATTAAAACGTGTCAAAAACAAAGAGCCATTTCAGATAGGGACATGGCGTATTTTACCCTTTGATGTACAGCATGACGTTTCTGAACCGTATGGCTTCTTATTAGCCAACAAAGCCGGTGACAAGCTCTTATTCGCCACAGATACCTATTACATCAAATATCGCTTTAAAGACCTCACACACATCATGGTGGAGTGCAATTATTCGATGTCAGTGCTAAACGATAATATCTTAGCCGGCAGAACACCGTCCGTGATGAAAGGTAGGCTATTACGTTCACATTTTAGCTTAGAGAACGTCAAAGAGTTCTTTAAAGCCAATGATCTTAGCAGGCTTGAAGAGATTTGGTTGCTCCATTTAAGTGACAGTAATAGTAATGAGGCTCAATTCAAAAAAGAGATTATGCAGCTGACAGGTAAAGCTGTCTATATCGCTTAAGGAGGCCGTATGAAGGTTCCTTACAAAGTGTTACTACCCAATTGGTTGATTCAAATGTACAAGGTTGATCCTGAAGGCTTTAAAACAGAGGTCGTGAAGTTTGTGAGAACTGGTAGACCTGAATACAAAGTATTACGAGTAGAGGGACGCTATGCTCTCTGTGAAAGGAGGGGTCATTTATGAAATATCTATCAGAGATCAATGCTTTCTATGATCGGTTGGAGACCGATTCACTTTCGAAGTCCGCCATATTACTCTGGCATGCACTTATGCAAACCAATAATAAATGCGGATGGAAGGAGAATTTCTCAGCACCGATTTCAGTGCTTGCTCTCAAGAGTGGATTAAAAGAACGGATGATCTCTAATGCCAGGAATGAATTAAAAACAAAAGGCTATATTGACTTCCAATCACGTAAAGGAAATCAATCAGCTATTTATAAAATGATTAGCTTGTCGGCAACCATTGCTGACAATATTGCCGACAGTATTGCCGACAACACTTCCGACAAGAGTGCCGACAACATTGCCGACAACATTGCCGCATTCTTAGATAAGACTAGAGAAGAAGAGAGTATAAAAAAAGAAGAAGCAAAAGAGCCGGCAGAGAATGCCTACAAATTCTATGAATCTAATTTCGGAATACCAAGCTCATTTATCACCGATTCTATTTTTCAGTGGATCGACGATCTCTCAGAAGAAATTGTACTAGCTGGTATGAAACTTGGATTACAGAAAGGCGCACGTTCGTTTAGTTACATCGAGACGATCTTGAAAGAGTGGTCCAGCCAACAGTTGACTTCAATCGATCAGGTACGAGCTTACGAAGAATCAAAAAAGCAGAAAAGAAATAATACTGTACCGTTCAGAACTCGTGAAGGTGCAGAAAAAAATACAAAAGTAGAATCCTTGCTTGAGAGAGTTAGGAGGGGAGAGTTTGGCTAATGGAAAGTGAACAGGCATCAGAAATTTTGCAAATGATCAGTGAGGTTTATCCAAGATGGGAGTTAACTGAGACCAAGTTAAAAGCATTGGTTCCAGTTTTAAAAAAAATGGACTATCAAGGCGTTCTGGATAACCTCTATGAGCATATTGCCTCGAAGCCATTCGCTCCAACCATGCCCGAAATAGCAGCTTACCCGAAGCAAGTGGATCAGACTCAGGAAAAAATAAAATCTTTTGAGCGTGAAGCAGAGAAAAATCCACCCACACCGGAGCAACGTCAAGTATTAAAGGCTAGACTTGAACAGTTTATGCGTAAGGATGACAGCGATGAATGATCAGAATTTTAGAGCGCCAAACGCAGCGGAAGCAGTTCTTGGATCAATTTTATATAAACCGGATTTAATCAAAGAAAGTGTACTAGTTCCAGAAGAATTTCAAGCCACAAGGCATCAGAAAATATTTGAAACCATGCGGAAATTGGATGATGAAGGTAAGGCCATAGATATGGTCGCTTTAGCAACTGAGCTAGGAGATGAACAGTTGCAGGAAGTGGGCGGTGTTCCGTATTTTGCTGAACTAGCCAATGCGGTAGCGACTACAGCAAATTTCAAGCAACATGAAGCGGTTGTCCAGGCAGACTATAGAGTGCGAAAAGCTCGCAATAGCGCATATGCCTTCACCGAGGAATCAGGCTCAGACGACGCTATAGACGAATTAATTAAAAGCTTACAGGATATCAAAGATACTGCCACTTCTAAACTATCCAAAACTAAGAAAGAAATCTTGCAAAGTGTGGTTGAAAAGCTTCATTCAGAGGAGCAAGAGATCACTGGTGCCCAAAGTGGAATTGTTGATTTAGACCGCATGACAGGTGGATGGCAACGGTCAGACCTAATCATAGTGGCAGCAAGGCCATCTGTAGGTAAAACGGCTTTTGCGCTTAATATGGGTGGCAATCACTGCTCAAATAAAGGTGTGACCACTGTTTTTTCACTGGAGATGCCGGCAGAACAATTAGTCAATAGATGGCTCAGTGCTGCAGGTCATATAGACGGCCATAAGTGGCGTAACCCTAGCAAACTATTTACATCAAATGATTATGAGAAAGCCATTAATGCGATTGGTCTGCTAGAAAAGTGGGATTTTGAAATAGTCGATGATGCAGGCATTACCGTTCAAGAAATTCGTTCCAAGATGCGTCAGATTAAACGAAAGTACCCGAATCAAGAGCACTTGGTCATTATAGATTACCTGCAGTTGATAGCGTCTAGGGGCGGAACCAATCGGCAAGAGCAAGTTTCTGAAATATCAAGATCCTTAAAGCAATTAGCTAGAGAATTGGACATGCCTATCATCGCTCTGTCTCAGCTTTCTCGTGGTGTTGAACAACGACAAGACAAGCGACCGATGATGTCCGATATTCGAGAGTCAGGAAGTATCGAGCAGGACGCAGATGTGGTTGCGTTTCTCTACCGTGATGACTACTACGATAAGGAATCAGAGAATCAAAACATTATTGAAATCATACTAGCCAAGCAACGAAATGGTCCTATTGGTACCGCAGAAGCTGCATTCATAAAAGAATACGGTAAATTCGTGAATTTGGATCGCCGGCATAATGATCGATTAGCGTAAATACGTCATAAATGCATCAGAGAGGACAGCTCATATACCAGAAAGAGTATACGCATTGTTTGAGATGTAACAGGAGATTAAGAACAGTGGAAAGTATGCGCAGGGGATATGGTGCTGCTTGTGCAAAAAAAGCAAACCACGAACCTGATCTTATCGATCTGTTACATAAAAATTCAACTGAAGAGAGTGAACGTAATGGCATTAGAAATTAAACATGGTCTTAATCATACAGAGGTTTCTGTTAATGATGTGCTTGTGGGATTAATTCATCGATCTACCTCTGGCTTTGTAGTCAAAATGGATGGTCATGATACCCCCGTTCCAAATGAACAAGCTGCACTTAGATTAATAAAGGCGAATCTGCTTTATGCGTAAGGAGCTCATCACCTACGTTCAAGAGCAACTAGGTTTTGTGGAAAAGAGCTTTGATGCGGCAGAAAAGAAAGGCCGTGACGCTGGAGTGGCTTATATCAAAGGGCAACGTAGAGCATATGAGGATGTTCTAGCTGCGCTTAAGAGAGGGAAGGTCGTATGACTCGAGTAAAACATTTCAAGCCTAATACGGGTCAAGCGTTTGAGAATCTATTAAATATTATTAACCTGCAGTATGCAAATCAAGGCATTGCATTGATTAATAAAAGAGCCACGCCAGTAACGGTACAGCAAGTAAATGGACGTAAGATTAGCAAAGCTTATTTTGCAGAAAAATCTACGGTTGACTATGACGGCACGTACCGTGGGAAATCGATTATATTTGAAGCAAAGAGCACTCTAGAGTCACGTTTCACTTTAAAACTATTGAAGGATCACCAGTTGGAGTACCTAATCAATGCAGAGAAGCATGGAGCGGTCGCTTTCGTCCTAATTGAATTTAGCAAAGTTAGAAAGATATTTTATTGCCCAGTATCTTTTATCAATCTTTACTACACCAAAGCTAAGGTTGGAGGGCATAAGAGCATACCCCTTGCAGATTTTGATATTTACGCCTATGAAGTTGTGCGCGGCAGGTTGTCTTTGGATTATCTAGCGATCGTGGATCAGCTGCATGAGCGTGAATCATGAAATACATCGGATGGTTACTTTTTAGGATAGTGGCCAGGTTGTTTCTGAAAGCTGTAAAAGATCATGAAGATGCGTTAGAGGGTGATAAATCTTGAAAGTCCAATGCATTGATGTAGGAGAGACCACCACTCTTACCGAAGGAAATGTTTACTTTCTGTACCCTAACGGATCCGAACATGCGTATATCAGCAAATTTGATAATCCTTCCGCTCATTTCGGTTGTTATCGTAAGTCGTTATTTGAAAAGGTGTTTGAGGATGCTCCTGTGCTTCCTCTTGAGCCTCCTGAGCTTAATTGGGAGTTAGAGTCTGGACAAGTGTATAAAGCATATCTCACGTGGGTTAATATGCCAGGAGCGAAACACATGATTGATCAAAGTTATTTCGTCCGCAAACATCCAAGACATCGCCACCAGGTTTCTGTCTTTGAGGATCCGGAATGCACTAGTTTCAGAGCTATATTGTCCAGTAATTATTTTAGAGATTATGAACTGATAGAAAGTGATGCTATCGGACTGATTGAAGAAGAGTTTATGGATATAGAGGAACTTCCTGCAGAGGATTGGGAGCAAATGAGTTTATTTTAGGAGGAACAATGGCAAAGCAATATATGGATATTAGTAAAAGCGATAAAGAGATCATTAATATGACCGGCAAGCTCTTAGCCGGCAAAGGATATCATAAAGCAGATATAGCGATCTTGCTGATAGATACAATAGATAATACAGAGGGGAAATTGAATACCCCAAATAAATAAAAAAACGCCCTTCTCAGAGCGCCCGACAACGCAATTATAACATATTGGGAGGGCTAATTATGAAGGAAACTGATAATTGTATAATTATAATAAAAGATGGTCAAAGGTCTATAATAGAACCACCGTGTTCAGGATTTGGGGAATTTACAACCATATGGAAAGATGGAAGGGTCTTAGATGTAATTAAAACTGAAAGATTAAGAATCAAATAAATGCAGGAATTAGTATTTTTTTGTCTAAGTTATTTGTGGTATTATCTAAAAAGAAATTTATAGTGAGTTGGTATATCTTATGAAAATAAAAGATGCAAATATTAGAGAAGCACTTCATTCCTATTTGAATGATGTACATGAGCATGAAACTGATACAAAAATTGTAGATGAAATGGGCGTACTTCACGGTCAATCTAGAATAGACGTAGCAGTTATTAATGGTATTTTACATGGATACGAGATAAAGAGTGAAAGTGATACACTCACTAGATTACCAAGACAAATCAAAGACTATAACCTAATTTTTGATAGGATGACAATTGTAGTTCAAAAAAACTATTTAAATGAAGTTAGAAACTTAATACCTAAATGGTGGGGAATTATACTTGTTTCTAAAAAAAACGATTCTCTAATTTTAAAACAAGTTAGAAAAGGACGTCTAAATAAAGATGTGGATCCATATTCATTAACACATCTTTTGTGGAAAGATGAAGCTTTAGATTTACTAAAAAAAGAAGGCTTACACAAAGGTTATGTTAGTAAGCCAAGAAACGTTTTATACTCAAGGATTTGTTCAACAATTGAGGTTAAAGAAATTAAGAGATCAATTAACCTTAAATTGAAAAGCCGTGAAAATTGGAAAGTTCTTTAATAACAAGTGTTAAGTGATGGTTTGTACCAATAGTTCTCCAAGTCATTGCATTCCCTGTTCCAACTTCACCAAGGTGACATTTGTAAATGTATTCATCTCCAAACGAATAGTTGGGACCAGAGTAATCATCATGATTTACAATTTGCTCGCTTAATCCTTGCATTTGTTTCCACTTTCCGTGTTTTTCAGATCTCACAGAGTAACCACGGACGATTAAGTAATTTTCACAAGTAGTGTATCTTATAGCAGCAGCTTGCTGAATGAATTTAGGGTTTAGCTGCTTGTACTCGGGATTTTGTATATTGTAATCTCCGAAATTAGGGTGCCGAGTAAGGTTTCTTTTGATAATACTTTTATAAATGGTCCATTCACATCTATTTAGCGTTCCGGTTTCACCAGTTTTTATTTCGGAAAGATCCTCAGGTATCGAAGTTGTAATTAATGAAAATGAGTTCCACTCGTTTAAAAACGGAATTATTGTTATTGCCCCTGCAATCTCATTAGTGATTTGAACAATTTCTTTATCTCTGATATAACCATAATCTAAAATAATATCTATGTTTTCAGGAGAGAGTCTTGTTTTATTTAAATAACTTGTAATAAGTTCATCAATTCTCTTTAAATCAGAGGGGTAAATTCTAATGGCTAATCGGCGTATAGATTCATCTACGACTTTAAAAATTGCATTCTCGTAATTACTTCCATTTTTTGAACTTAATACAGGTGTCACTGGAAGTTCATTAAGCGTTAAATCATTAATGACATGTTCTAATGGGTGTAGGCCGGATTTCATTGTTTCATCATCGTCAATGCAGAGATGTGTTAAATCGAGCATAAATTTTTGGTTAGCAGACCATACATCTTTAATTTGCGCTGGAATTTTAACTAAGTGTTCTTCAATTGATTTTTGAGGACGTCCTTTTTCAAAATCCCAATCAATTGGTGGAATTTCGAAAAGTGGAATAATTCTTTCTTTAATGTTGGAATTTAGCTTCTTCAATGCGATTTGTTCGCCTTTCTTCCATCTTATAACAGGTGCATAGTACACGTTCTCATTCATAAATTGCCTCCTTATTAAGTTTTAACAAGATCATATACTTTATTACGGCTTATATTGCATAAAGTTTCAATAAAATCCAAAAAAGTCTTACCGAAAAACGGAGGACACTAATAGATTGCAGTCAACTGCATTCTCTTGGTGTCCTTTTCTGATTTTCAGACCTCTAATATGAAATGCAACCAATCTACAAGAATACATTAATTTTTGCAACAGAGGAGAATGATCATGAAAGAATTTCAAGACCAATTAATAGTCTGTTGTGATCAGCAAGGTATGGCCATTAAAAAACTGCCTGCTTAGAGACTTAATGGGTACGGGTCGAGATATTTATTCCCGCTGTGGCGGAGCAATTCGAAGAAAATAAGGGAGGGGAAATTATGAGTGCAGTTCAAATGACATTTTTACCAGAGGTCAACGAGAAGGAGGTTAAGAAAGAAGTTATTCGTGAGCTGCGTAAGTACCGCTCATTAAAAGTTAAATTTGATAATAGGAAAGAGCAAAAGGAATACGGGGTTGTCCTTTTTAAATCGTTTAAGCCAATCGGTTCTAAAGATATTGAAAAGATAGACGAATTACGAGTCACGCAAGTAGAAAGGTGTCTAAACATCAGTCTGGATGAATTAGAGCGAAGTATTATTGAAAAGAAATATCTATCTCCTCACAACGAGACAGATTTGGATATTTATCTTGATTTAGGATTAAAGAAGGATTCATATTACAAGATTAAAGGCTCGGCACTTATGACGATAGCCACATCTCTAGGAATGCTCTAAAAACACCGAGAAAAAACAGACAAAACAGGGGATAATTTGGGGGACTAATTAATTGAATATAATCGGTAAGCTATTGATATATTAGGAGATACGCCTTTCTCCATTATCAATGGCGTACCGGGGTTCTTACAGAATAGTGGTGATCGTCAGTAGCTGACCAGGAGGCTGACAGGAGCTTAGCATTTATTGCGTCTGAAGAATGCGCGGGCATGATAGGTGAAATGGGTCCTATCTAATTCGTCATTGGCATGTTCTCGTAGCAGAGGCTTACTCCTGGTGAAGCGAGAATTAATATGTTAGTTAAATGGCTTCAATGTATTAGTATATATTGAAGCGACTTAATTAAAAAAAATAGAATATATTTGAAGGTTTTAGATAGTTTATGTAGAATAGTTATAGTAAGTGATTGTAACACAGCTGTAATATAATTTTTGGGAAGTGTGTATATATGTATGTCGGTCAGTTATGAAGTGAAAATAAACGGGTTCCACGGCACAATTGATTATTACTCAAAAAGAATTTTACTTACAAAAGAATTTACCTATCAATACCGAGATAATCATTGGCTAGGTCAAGGGATTTACTTTTATAGAGATGATTACGATCAAGCTTATTGGTGGTCTGGAAAAACAAGGGATCTAGAACGGAAAAGAAGGAAAATTAAAGGGAAAGCTTTAAGACGAAAAGTAATAAAGTGTGATTTTACTCTCATGAGTGAGAATATGATTAACTTAGATACTGATACAGGTAAAAGGATATTTAAATCCGAACAGAGTAGAGTTCATGAAGGTATAACATTTAAGATTTCTGACCACGCTGATGCTAGTAATAAGTATCGGTGTGCATTAATTGATTTATTTGATAATAAATTTAAAGTTATTCAATATACTTTTATTGAGACTAGAGAAAAAAAGGCAAATAAAGATTCGTTATTTAAAGAATTGGGTATTGTTCAAAATGGAGTTCAGATATGTGTTCGTGATCCCGAAGTATTAAAGGGCGCAGATATTCAACTTATCGAACATAAAAGAACTGTTAATTATGGAACTTTAACTAAACAAACCGAACAAGGGAAATTCGAAGTTAAAGAAGTTAAGCATCAATCAAAAGAAAAAAGAAAAAAATTTCACTATGGGAGTGAAAACTAATGAACAACAGACCTACTCGTGAGCAAATAAAAGAAGTAGCTGAAAGGTACGGTTTTGAGATTGAATTTGATTCATTAAATCCAGGACTAGAAATTCATAAAGAAGATGGAACAATAAAACACTATTCAATCGAAGAAGCCGGGGATTATGCATTAGGACAACAAGGGTTTTTTGAGATAGGAAAAATTAAAATTAATAAAAGTGATAAAACTATCCATGTCAAAAATGAATTTAGTACGTATTCATTAAGTGATTATAAAGAGGTATCGTAAACTATGAAAGCATCATTAAATTTTGAAAATTATTTTGTGTTAGAAACTTTTTATTTTAATAACCCTTTTCCTCCTGAAACAGACGAAGAAGAATCTGATGATTTAACACCTCAATTTAAATGGAATATTCAGCATAGAGATAAGGAAAACCTTACAGATGCAGGAGTTTTCTTAGAAGTATTGATAGGTGATAAGGATGAGGGACACTTTTGTGTCGAAGCTCATGTTTTAGGTCTATTTACTATTGAAGACAATGAAATTGAAAATGATGAAAAAGAAAGGCTTTATAAAATTAATGCTATCGCCATTCTTTTTCCATACCTGCGTTCACTAGTTTCAGATTTAACAAGTAAGGGTAATAGTGCTGACCAAATTATATTACCTCCACTCAACATACATAGCATGATGGAACAAGAGCTAGAAAATTAATATTTTTTAAAGAACTGATCAAATGTTGGTCAGTTCTTTTTTTATATACCTTATATTTAATAAAAAAGGTATATATGCTGCTTTTGTCGAATTAAACATCTTAAGGGGTGAGGAAGATGGAGGAATTAAGTTTTAATGCATATTTTAATTGGTTTTATAAAGATGATGATTATATAGCAACTAATGAATTTAAAGTGTTAAAAAAGAGATTGTTAAAACAGAAGGAAATTTTAAGTGACTTTTTGTTTTTTCCAGTTAATCTACAAGGAGAGGTAACAAGTCATACATTATATTTCTTTAATGAAAAATGGTTAATAACTTTGTTGGTATCTAAGGAATATGAACTTGTAGTGACTCATCAATCTTTATTAGGAATTGATGAGATTTACTACGGTATAAACCCTTATGGCCATAGAGTTTTAAAAGTTAGAAAAGAGAATAAGGACTTGTTTGATTTAGAATATAAAGGCAGTTGGCCATCAAAATTAAAAGACGATTATCAATCTAATCTAGATGAGATTCATGATTTATTAACAAAATAAATTTTAGTGTAAGAGCTATCCTATAGGGTTGCTCTCTTTTTTCAGGAATATATTGGTTCAATGTAACTTTTATGTCACTTTCTAATGTGGATGCTGTAATAGTAGATCACGTAAACGTATCTAATTATTTAATTTTATAAGAATACGAAGGTTTTAACAGGCAGACTGATAAGTGTTCAGTTAAGACATGTAGGACAGATAACACTGTTTACCTGGATGAATATTTAGCAGGGAAATGACTTTGGCTGTCGAATAAGGTGGCAGGGGGTGAAGTGATGGCAGGATATTCATATGAGATTTACGTAACTGGAGGAAATGAACCTGTGTTCGAATCGGAGCATAGGAAAGGTAATATGGATGAAGCTAATCAATTTTTGGCTAGTAAGATGGCTCATGGTGATTTTATTCAGTTTAGACACGAAAATGGAGAGTGTGTCGTTATTCAAAAGATTAACATTACCCACATTAAGATCTATGACGAGACATATGCTTACAAAGGTCAATTTGAGGAGAAATAACACATGAAAAGAGGGCTACGCTATCTAGGTGGGAGCTCTCTTTTTGCATGTTATTCATTAAACAATCTCTGCTATAATATGGGTGGAGGGATGATATGTTAGAATTAAAGCATAAAATTGGTATATGGATAATTGAATGGATAATTAAAAATGCTCAAGTAAGTGATCTGGTTGCTTTTTTTGCTGTAATAGTTACATTTTTAGGTTTTATTGTTACGATTGTTGTTGTTATTCTAAATTTATTATCTAACAAAAAAAATTTATATGTTAATACAATAAGTACTGAAAGAATAAAGTGGTTAAATTCTTTGAGAGAAAAGTTTGCAGATTACAATAATACATCGTTCTCTATCAAACATCGTCAAGATGAAAATAGAATACTTAGAGATAATGGACTCGAAACTAAAGGCTACGACCTAAATGAAGAAAGCAGAGAATTAATACATAAAAAAAACTTAATAATTCTGTACCTTAATCCTTCTGAAATTATAAGTAAAGCTCTAAGTAATGTAATGGTAAGCGATTATTACAATATTGTTAATCCTAAAACAACTAGCGCGTCAGAAGAGACTTTACTTATACAAGATAAGATAATGGATATACAGCAAATAATTCTTAAATCTGAATGGAAACGCCTTAAACTTGAACAAGAAAAAGGTAGAGAATTAGATGAAAAAGAAGTTAAAGCGAATGTCAAAAAGATTGCCTGTGCTATTTCAACAGTAATATACCATGAATACTTTTGTGAATAAATACTTAAACAAAGAGTCATCCAACTGGGTGGCTTTCTTTTTGGTTGTATTAACTCAGGATAGGTTTAGACAGTATAAAAGGGATGAATTAGCAGGAAATTGAACCTTGCTGTCGAATATGGTGGCAGGGGGTGTTAGTTATGTCAGCATTGGAAGAAGGAAAGCATGAACTCGCAAAAGAACTGTATGAAAAACTAGATCAACTCGATGAGTATAAGCTCAAGGATGATATTGCTAAGCTTGATGCAAAAATATCTGTTGCGAAACAAGCGTATCAAACATGGCCGAAGTTTGAAGAGGCAATTACCAAAGAGTTTGTAGTGCCTTACGAAGAGAAAAGAAAACAATTGTATCAAGAAATTGAGGAAAATAAACTTAAATCAGGTTATTTATATGCCATGATTGAATGTTTACCTCATAAATACAGAAGAACATAATGCATAAAAAGGGGGCTATCCAAACGGATGGTTCTCTTTTTGGTTATATACAGGAGTGTTAAAAATGATTATTAAAGAAGTGGAAATTTCAAAGATTAACCCTGCACCATACAATCCGAGAGTAGATTTACAACCGGGTGATGAGGAATATGAAAAACTTAAGCGATCAATAAATGAATTTGGTTATGTAGAGCCACTAATATGGAATGAACAGACAGGAAATCTTGTGGGAGGACATCAAAGGTACAAGGTGTTAATGGAATCTAAACCGAAGCGCTTGCAAGTTTCAGTTGTTAATCTGACGGATGCACAAGAAAAGGCTATGAATATCGCTCTTAATAAAATTGGTGGCGATTGGGACGAGTTTAAATTACAAAGAGTCTTAGATGAGTTAAACGAAACAGATATCGATCTGACGCTTACAGGCTTTAGTGAGGAAGAACTAGAACAAGCACTTGCAGACATCGAGGGCGAAGGAGGTTCATCTATTAGAGACAACCAGGAGCTCTCATTTGATGACTATGATGAGGATGACTTTACTCATAAGTGCCCTAAATGCGGATTTCATTACAACGAGTAGGTGAGAGCATGACAGATATTACGTACCAGTGGAGATTAGAGCAGCTGAAGCACATTAAAAAGAATGACTTAAAAGTGTTTAGCATTTTCTCTTGTGGTGGTGGATCGTCCATGGGTTATAAACTAGCAGGTTATGATGTAGTAGGAAACTGCGAGATCGACCCACAGATGATGAAACTATACAAAGCGAACATTGACCCCATGTATCCTTATAAAATGGATGTGCGCCAATTTAAGAAGGCTGAGAAGTACCCAGAAGAACTCATGAATTTGGATATATTGGATGGATCACCGCCATGCAGTGTATTTTCAACCTCAGGAGATCGAGAGGAAGCGTGGGGGAAACAAAAGGTATTTCGTGAAGGGCAAGCTGAACAGATGTTGGATGATCTGTTTTTTGAGTACCTAGATGTGGTTGACCGATTAAGACCAAAAGTGTTTGTGGCCGAGAACGTAACCGGAATTATTAAAGGGGCTGCCAAAGGCTTTGTAAAACTGATTTATGAGCATGCTACACGCATTGGTTATGATGTGCAGTTGTTTAAATTGAATAGCGCAACCATGGGAGTCCCGCAAAGAAGAGAGCGGGTCTTTTTTATTGGACGTAGAAAAGATTTGAATTTGCCAAAAGTACAACTAGCGTTTGATCAGAAGCCGATACTCTATAAGGAATTTAAGTCAGGTAAAGGCCTCAAGCTCAATGAGTCTTCGGTTACGTACCGTAGATGGATCAAAAGACAGTCTAAAGATAAAAACATTGGAGATATAACAAAGCGGACTGAAGGCAAGGAGTCTAACTTTAATTCAGCTTTATTACATGACAATGATGTACCGCCAACCATCGCAAGCAATTCAGTCTTTATTCGGTTTAATGAGCCTTATCAAGTATCAGACAGAGATATCATCCATATGCAGTCATTCCCTCAGGATTATGATTTCATGAATGCTTCAGTTAAATATGTGTGTGGAATGAGCGTACCGCCTTTAATGATGAAGGGGATAGCAGAGCAAATAGCCAAGCAGATGTTTAAGAAATAAGAAAAAGAGGGTGCTGTAAACACCCCCTTCAACAGATGCCGGAAAACCGACAGAGATAGCGTGAATACTGTGCACAGTTTCTTAGATGTCGCTATCTCGCTTTCAGTATATGTGAAAGGTCGGGGGTAAGGCAATGAAAAATACAAACGAATGTTCGGTCTCGATTGAAGAGCAAGACGAACTCCTATTGAGACATCAAGCGGAGCAGATTGAGCATATCCAAGAATCAAAGGATCGCTACCGAAAAATTGTCCGCGCGGGGATATCTCGATGGGTGACAGACTTCCAGAATGGACATATACAGCTCAGCACGGTGGACGACCTTAAAAAATTAATAGAGTTAGACATAGAATTGCAGAAAGACGAAGAACTATGAAACAAACACAACTCAATTAGAAAGTGGGGGTGGGTGATGATGTAGATGGCTAGAGGCAGAAGTCCTAAGAGAGATGAAGCGCTTCGGCTTTGGCTAGACAGTAGTGGTCAAGCGAAATTAGTAGACATTGCTGAGCAAGTCGGGGTATCTGCTTCCCAGATAAGAAAGTGGAAAAATCAAGACGATTGGGAAGGTGTTCTCAATGGTAACGTAACTAATGAAACCAATGGTAACGTTACTAAACGTGGAGCGCCACAAGGTAATAAAAATGCGGTAGGTAATGAGGGAGGAGCACCGCAGGGCAACCGTAATGCTGCAGGTAACATAGGTGGCTTTGCTCCTTTAGGTAATAAGAACGCACGCACCACAGGTGAATATGAGTCAATTCTTTTCGATGAGTTAGATGATAAAGAAAAAGAATTGTTTTATGTGGTCGATGCTTCCCCCTATGCTCAGATAGATGAAAACATTCGTGTCTTAACCATAAGGGAAAAGAGGATGCTTCAACGTATTAAGCTTGCTACGGAAGGTCTTAATGAAAAAGAAATCCGTGTCTTGAAGCAACGAAGGAACGTGAAGCAATCTGTTGAGTTTGAGGACCCTAACACTTATAAGAAAACAAAGAGAATTGTTGATGGTTATAAGATGGTTCCTGTTGAAGAAGAAACGACGCAATTTAGAAAGATTGATGACATCCTAAAACTTGAGGATGCTCTTTCTCGTGTCCAAACACTTAAACAAAAGGCAATTAAGCAGTACTTTGAAATGACACATGTGTTTGATCACAAGCAGCACATTGATACTGAGAGACTAGCGCTTGATAAGAAGAAGGCTCAGAAAGAAAAAGATATCAATGAGTCCTTAAAGATAACGATTAAGCGTAAAGAAGCACGTGCAGGTGAGACAAATGATTGAAAAAGAAGTCAATCCACACTTTGAGGATTTCCTTTTCGATTGGAATCAGAAGTTCATGTTTCTTGTAGGTGGCTATGGATCTTCTAAGAGTTATCATGTGGGATTGAAAGTTATTCTAAAGCTCCTTGATGAGAAACGGACAGCACTTGTTGTTAGGGAAGTCTATGACACTCATAGGGACTCAACCTTTGCTCTGCTAGAGGAAATCGTCGAGAGCATGGATTTATCAGATTATATTAAATTCGTTAGTTCTCCTATGCAGGTTAGGTTTCCTAATGGAAGTAAGATCATTTTCAAAGGGATGGACAAGCCTGCTAAATTAAAATCAATCAACAACGTTTCTCTCATATGGGTTGAAGAAGGTTCTGAACTCAAGTACGCAGGCTATAAAGAGTTAATTGGACGATTAAGACATCCTGCTTTAAAGCTTCACATGATTGCTTCAACCAACCCGATAGGCAAGAACAACTGGACGTATAAACATTTCTTTAAAGACGAGCGCAATAAAAGAATTGTGATTGATGATGAAGAACTGTATGAGAATCGGTCCATGGTTGTCGGGAATACCTTATATCATCATTCCACAGCTGAGGATAATCTATTTTTACCAAGAGATTATATTCACCAGTTGGAAGAATTAAAAGAGTATGATCCAGACCTCTACCGCATTGCGCGTTTAGGTCGTTTTGGTGTGAACGGGGTTCGTGTCTTACCTCAGTTTGAGACAGCTCCTCACATGGAAGTAATGAAAAACATTGCAGCTATTAACCGTCCATTAAAACGAGTGGGGATGGACTTTGGTTTTGAAGAATCCTATAACGCGGTTGTGCGGCTAGCTGTCGATCATGAGAAAAGCATCCTATATATCTATTGGGAGTACTATAAAAATCAACAAACGGATGATTTTACTGCTGAGGATTTAGATGAATTTAGAGAGACACAGGAATTGATCAAAGCGGATTCGGCTGAGCCTAAGACGATCAAGTACTTTAGACAGCAACATTTCAACATGAGAGGTTCAAAGAAGTTCCCTGGCTCTCGTCTGCAGTACACAAAGAAGGTCAAGCGCTTTAAGAAGATCATCTGCTCTGATCGATGCGAGAACACCATTTATGAGTTGAAGGATCTGACCTATGCTAAGAATAAATTGGGAGAGATCATCTTGGATGAATTTGAAATTGATCCACACACCCTCTCAGCTATTTGGTACGCGTTAGATGATTATGAAGTGGCTGACCTTAAAGAGAAGCTTAAGGAACGCCAGCGACCGAATCCAGTAAGGAGGTAATGTATGAGTCAACCGAAAGTAAATGCAAGAGTTGTCAAAGCTGATACAGGTGAAAGTGCATCTAGTAAACAAATCCATCCTGACACATTCGGCGATCATTATGGTGAATTAATTCTTGAACCCCCTATAAATATGCAGGAGCTCAAGGACATTGCAGAATACTCTACGATTCTTCAGCAATGTATTGATGCCTACAAAACCAATATAGTGGGCTTTGGTTTCCATCCTGAATATACGTTTGATTTCAATGCTAAATCTGTTGAACAACCACAAAAGACGCAAGCTGAATCAGAATGGGTTAGGTTAGAGGAATTTGTGAAGTACTTCAGCTTAGATGAAGGACCTGAAACGGTCTTTGGCTATATGATTGAGGATCGCGAAAAAACAGGGAATGGATACCTTGAAGTCATTAGAAATGGCAGTGATGAGCCTGATGAGCTGAGCTATATGGACGCTCTTTACACGAGAGTTTGCAAAAAGACTGAACCAGTAGATGTTGAAACATTGATCACACGTAACGGAAATCCTGAAAAAGTAACAAGGCGACGTACATTTCGTCGCTATGCTCAGAGGATCAGTAATAAAACCATCTATTTTAAAGAATATGGTGATCCTCGAATCATGGATAGTCGCACCGGTGAGTTTGGAGACAATGTACCTGATACCTACCTAGCTAATGAAGTTATTCATTTTAAGATTGGGAGTGCAGCATACGGTAAACCCCGTTGGCTAGGACATTTATTAAATGCATATGGAGCAAGAAAAGCAGAAGAGTTGAACTATATGTATTTCAAAAATGGCCGTCATATGCCTGCAGCCATCATGGTTCAAAACGGAATGCTTTCTGAAGAATCGTATACACAAATGGAGAGTTATCTCAAAGATATGCAGGGCATTGAACAAGCACATAAATTTCTATTGCTTGAGGTTCAAGGGATGGAGACGGAGAATGACACGGGTGAAGAGAAACTATCAAATGTGAAAATTGACATTAAGAGTCTTGCTGAAATGGTGCAACAAGATGCTTTATTTCTTGAATACGATGCTACTCACCGTAGTAAGATGCGAAGTGCTTTCAGGCTTCCACCTTTATATACAGGTGAAGCGGATGAATATAACAAGGCTACAGCTGATACAGCTCGTAAAATCACTGAGGAACAAGTATTTCAGCCTGAGCGTTCTACCATTGCAGGAAAGATGAACACCTTGATTCTTCCGGATCTTGAAATGAACCTTGTACGATTAACGATGAGGGGACCTGATTTTAGGGACCCACTTGAAATAGCTAAGGTACTTACTCCGTTTGTAAATGCACAGGCTACTTCGCCAAATGATTTAAGAGATACCTTGGGCAAGGTACTTGGCAAGACGCTTGAAGAATGGCCAGAAGAAATATTCAATCGACCGATGAACAAGACCTCATCAGCTGCTGATCCGTTTAACATTCTTAAATCCAAAGAACCTGGTCATCAAGTTCAACTGGTGACCATCTTAAAAGATTTGAGAGATATTTTGGTGGATAAGAAAGATGTCTAAAGTTGATGAGCTTATTCACAGTATCAACAGCTTTATACGCAAAGAAGCTGATGGTGAGAATTCTCTTATTGATACGCTTCCTGATTTTGAAGGCAAAGAAAAAGTTGAAGATATGGTTGAAAACTTTGAAACCATTATTGCCCGGCTTCTTAGGAAACAACGTAAGTTTATTTTGGATAGTGTTAAGGCCTTTATTGCTAAAGACGATGCCGAAGTATTGGAGAACCTACTTACTTACTTGAGGGAACAGATATTCATAGAGGATTCATTCGCTACGGAATTGAGTCAAGAAGCAGTTGAATTCTTTAATCTATCGGTAACTGATTTTGCTTCAGTCATCATGGGTACAATTGATCAAGATATTCCGCTTGAGGTGCTTTCCAATCGAACGGTCACATGGATTGAAGAGTGGTCAGAACAACTGGGAGAGCTTATGAAGAATACGGCTCATGAAGCGGTTGAGAAGATACTTGTTAATGGAATCAGTGAGGGTCATGGCATTGCAAAGATAGAACTTGAATTATCTAAACTTCCTCAGTTCTCCAGAGAACGGGCTAGAGCGACGGCTATTACAGAAGTGCTAACTGCTTCCTCTGTGGCTCAACAGGAAAGCTATAGTCAATCTCCTGCAGTAACAGGTAAGCGATGGAAACATAGCGGTGCTAAGTACAGCAAGCCACGTGAGAATCATATGATGCTTGATGGAACGGTCGTTGGTGTTGATGATTATTTTGTTATCCCTGACAGTAACGAGCTTGCCCAGTATCCAAGAGATGTGAGCTTAAGCCCTAAAGAGAGAATAAACTGTCATTGCACGTCTGGTCCTGAAGTGGATCAGGCTATTTTGGGTTTAAGCAAAGAAGAAAAAGAAGAAATAAGACGTCAGGCTCTTGCTGATCTTGGTGTCATTTAATTCTTGAAGGGAGGTGAAATGAAAAATGGCTAGAGAGTTAACGAATGCACAAATTACGCATGTTTCCCTAGTGAACAAGGGAGCGAATGGAAAGAAGTTTGCCATCATGAAGTCAGACAAGCAACCTGATTTCAATAAAGAGGTTAAGATCGTTAAGTCCAATGAGGAACAGCAACTGGTCACTGGTGTTGTCTATGAACCGGATGTGCTTGATGCTCACGAGGATTACATGACGGCAACGGAGATTGAAAAAGCAGCTCATCAATTCCTTTCTGATTACCGCAACATTGATAAGCAGCATGATTTTGCTTCTAGCGTTGGTGAAGTCGTCGAGTCTTGGATTGCTAAGACTGATATGAAGCTTGGTGATGACGATATCACAGCTGGTACGTGGGTGATGACGGTCAAAGTCTCTGACGCTGATAGCTTGGAATCTATTAAAAATGGTGATGTCACAGGATTTAGCATGGTTGGTCTAGCGGAAACCATTGAAAAGAGCGAGGATGCATCTTCAACCATCGATAAAACTGAAAAAGGTCTCATGCAAGTTATTAAAAATTTCTTTCTTGGAGAACCGATCCAAAAAGGAATTGTGCGTGAAAACTACAAGCGGAATCAGAAAAGTCGTAACTTGTGGGCTGCATGGGACGCTTTAGATAGTGAGTATTATGATTCTCGTTGGGAGAACAGAACGGCAGATGTAACTGATTTTGCAAGGTTAAAAGAAGCGGCAACAGATTTTCTTGAGCTTGTTAGTGAGATTGAGACACAAGCTGACGTGCAGAAAGCACTAAATGAAAAACCTAATAAGGAGGAAGACGATTTGAAACCAGAAGATATTACAGCAGCGGTTGAGAAGGCAGTTAAGCCTTTAAATGATCGTATTGATGCATTTGAGAAGCAACAGGAGCAAGAAGGCCCTAATGAGCCAGAGGGTGGGGATGATAATCCTAACGAAGAGCTTGCAGATACAGTAATGAAAGCTGTTGAAAAAGCCATCGAGCCTGTTTCTGAACGTCTCACCAAGCTTGAAAAAGCACGTGGCATCTCTAAGCAAGATGATACAGACGGAGATGGCCAACAAGAACAAATCAAAAAATCAGTATGGGATAACTTACTTTAATCAGTAGAAGGGAGCACTTATATGTCAAGAATGAGTAATCAACAAATCATTGAGAAGGCAACAATGACACTGGCTTCTCTCCAAACGGGTGGACTTATGAATCCAACCCAAGCAAGTAAATTTATTAGAATGCTTCAAGAAACACCAACCATTTTAAAAGATTCTCGGGTTATTCCAATGGACCATGATACACAAAAGATTGAGAAGATCGGTTTTGGTCAACGAATCCTTCGCCCTGGTCAGGAAGATGTAGCATTGACCAAAGAACAAAGAGCTGTACCGACAACGAGTACAGTTAATCTAAATGCAAAAGAAGTCATTGCTGAAATCAATATCACTTATGACACGCTTGAAAACAATATCGAAGGTCAAAGCTTAAAAGATACTCTCATGCAACAAATTGTAGAACGTGCTGCGGTTGATATTGAAGAATTACTGGTTAATGGGGATAAGGACTCGAATGACCCATTCCTTGCTCAGATCAACGGTATGCGTAAGAATACAAAGTCGCACATTGTAGATGCAGAATTACAGCCAATTAGCCGTGGGTTATTCAAGCGTGGTTATAAAGCCATTCCTGCTAAATACATTCGTGTACCACAAGACTATCGTTTCTATACTTCACCAGGTAACCAAATTGAATGGATGGATAGTGTTGCTGATCGTCAAACAGGTCTAGGAGATTCTGCTGTTCAAGGTGGTCGTTCTTCTGCATTTGGTGTGCCGGTTACAGGTATTGCGAATATGCAGCCTTACGAGCATAGCGATGGTGAGACTGATGTATCAGAGATCATCTTGACTCATCCTAAAAACATCATCACTGGTTTCTCTCGTAACATTCGTATTGAAGTCGACAAGGACATTCGCGCTCGTAAGTTCATCATCGTTCTAACTGCTAAGCTAGACAGTGTTTACGAGGAAGAGGATGCTGTTTCTAAAATCATTAACGTGAAGGAGATGTAATGAATGTACAAAGTCACGTTAAAGCCTAAAAAAGGGAAGTCCTATGACGTTGGAGGGACGATTTTTAAAGCAGCCGTTCCTCGCACGGTGTCAGAAAAACTAGGTGAGTACCTTAAGAATAATGATTCATTTGAGGTTGTTCAGCAGCTGGGTGAATCTGAGGACGATTTCGTTAATCATGAGGTTATTGAACCTGAGGAGCAAGAGAAGCTAGCTAAGATTTATTCTGAGAAAGAGCTCGAGAAATTAAGCAAAAGCGAGCAAGAGGATATAATTTTTATGCTTGCCGGTGATGCTTCTACTGTTAAAAACGGACCAGAGCGAATTGCTCTTATCTTGCAACTGCAGGAGGAAGTCACAAAACCGGAGGGAGAATAATGCTGATTACTCCAAGCGATGTGAAAGCATACACTACTTTCAAAAAAGTAAAGAATCGTCCTGAACCTCAATTAGAGATGGACATCTTAGAAGCGACAACTGAAGCGGAGCGATATGTTGGTCATGACTTTAGTGATACTGACATATATGATCCGCTTCCAACTAAGGTCAGACTAGCTCTCCTGAAGCTGGCTCAATTTTATGCCTTGATCAATTCAGATGAATCTATAGCAAAAGGATATAAATCCGAGAAATTCGAGAATTATTCATACACTCTTGCTGATGGTGAATCTGTTCGTAAGCCTGATGTATCCGTTCTGCTTAGAGATTATGTTGTGTTACCTGTTCCTAAAGAGACAGGCAACGTCAAGATGAGGATGAGACCTTTATGAGTTTTGAGGATATGTTGAACGATGAGTGTGATATTTACCGTTTAGAGTCAACTAGCTCAGGTTCCATGTATAATGTGCCTTCTCATCATAATCAAGTGAAGCATGGCTATCCGGCTAAGCCAATTGCGGAGGCGATCCCTTGTCACTTTGAAGAACAGAATCAAAACATTGTTCAAGGCGACCCTGCCAATGCGTTCTCACAGGTTATGCGGATAACGTTTCTCTCAGATGCGGATATCCAGATGCATGATGCGGTTGAATGGGAAGGGACAAGGTACATTCTACAAAAGCCTAAGAATGTTCGTGACCATCACCAAATTGTTATTGGCATAAGGAGTGAAAACCTTTGAGATTTGAGGGGTTAGATCAATTGCGTAAGCAACTAAGCGATGCAACCAAAACAGGTAGCGGAAGCTTAAGAAACGAAATGGCACTATGGCTTGAGGGGATCGGAATGGATTTCATTGATGTTGTTCAAGATGAAATCATCCGAACTCGTACCGTAGATACAAGCAGACTCCTTAATTCCTTTGGTAAAGGGGATGGAGACAATGTTTGGAATTTAACAAAGGGCTCTCTTACATTAGAGATAGGATCGAACGTCGAATATGCTTCTTTTGTTAATGATGGTCACTTTACCGTTGATCTGAAGAGTGGCAAAGATCGTCGTTGGGTACCAGGACGATGGAAGGGAAGCCGCTTTGAGTATGACCCTACTTCTAAAGAGGGCATGTTGTTAAAAGTGAAATGGGTTGATGGCTCAAACTACTGGGATAATGCTAAGTTTATCTATGAGCGAATGTTTGAAAAAGATTTAGAGATAAAGCTGAACCAGTGGATGAATACAAAATTTACATGAGGTGACCTGCTATGAGTGAAATTAAAATTCACCCTGAAGTTGCCTCGATTGGCAGCTACTTATACCAGCTGCATTCAGTAAGTGTATTTTGGCAGGAAAGCAAAGAAGGATTCGGTGAGAAAGCACTATATGTTCAACAACCAACCACCTTTGATGCGCCAGATACGCTTACTTCATTTAAAAAATCATACAATCTCAGTGTAAAAGTGTTTGACGTGGATTCTAGCACAGCATTTTACCATGCTGAACGCCTTGCTGATGAGGTTCGTATGAAAAGGGGTATTATTCCCCTAATCACTCCTGAGGGCGATGAAACGGGCGATTATGTGAGAATTAACCGTATAGAAGCCCGTAAGTCTGAGATAGGTGCAGCCATCCTTCAACTCACTTGGGATAGCCGCTACTTGTATGAGCGTGCTGAGTATGTGGCGTTAGAGGATGTTCAGTTTATAAGTGAGGTGAGAGAATGAGCAAGAAAGCTGAAGAGATAAAAGATAGCGAACCAAAAGAAAAGGTTTCGCAGACCCAAAAGACTAAAGAAAAAGTGTACGATAGTCCTTTTGCGGTTACTAAAAACCAAGTAGATTTAGAGGTAACCAAAGACATTCCGGTTAAAGAGAAGATTGTAAAAGCGAAGGTCGAACCAGTCATCGCACAGGCAAGACAGCAGAATCTTCTTTTTATATTTATGAGCTTAGAGAGCACAGTCGACAAATTTTTGGCGTAAGGCCAGAGATTCTAGATGGTGCTCTTTTTGATTACCCCGAAACACAAATTACTAAATCAGAAGCTGAAAAGCGCATTCGTGCGTTTATGGCTCAGGAGGTCAAAAAACTATGAATGGTGGAACGTTCACTGAAGGTATTGAAAAGCAACGTGCTGGTATTTATTTTAATTTCAAGACACGAGCACAGCAAAGAGTTGGGCTTGGTATTCGTGGAATTGTGGCGTTGCCAGTTCTGCTTAGTTGGGGAGAAGCAAAGAAGTTTATTCCTATCTCAAGCGTAGAAGATCTGAACAAGCGCATTGGTTTGAATGTTGATGATAAATCCTTGCTGCTATATCGTGAAGCTGCTAAAAAAGCATCTACGGTTCTTCTCTATCGCTTAAATGCAGGGGAGAAGGCAAGAGCTCAATTGGGTGAGAATCTCCGTGTTTCAGCTAAGTATGGCGGAGAGAAAGGAAATGAAATCTCTGTCCGTATCTCTGAAAACGTACTAGAAGCTGACAAACGCGATGTTTTAACATTTGTTGGAACAGATGAAGTGGATCGTCAGACGGTTTCTAACTCTGAGGAACTTATAAACAATGCGTATATTGAGTTTGACGGAGAAGGCCAAATGGAACCAACTGCAGGTACATTCCTGTTAGGTGGTGAGAATGGTTCAGCCAATGTTGCAGACTACACTGCTTTTCTTGAAGCGGCTGAAAATGAGTATTTCGATACCATCGCATTACCTGTAAATGAAAATGAGCAGCTGAAAGCAACGTTCATTGCTTTTGTGAAACGTTTGCGTGATCGTCAAGGAGTTAAAATCCAAGGTGTTATAGCAAACGGACGTGGTGATCATGAAGGAATTATTAACGTGACTGAGGGTGTTGTCCTTGAAGACGGCACAGAAGTTACGCCTGATCTTGCCACGGCGTGGGTTGCAGGTGCTTCGGCTTGGAGCTACGTTCAACCAGTCTTTAACCTTTGTTGAATACGAGGGAGCGGTAGATGTTATCAATCGCTTAGAGAATGATGCAATTGTTGATCGAATGAATAAAGGTGAATTCTTATTTACTTACGATCCACGTGATAAGACGGTCACAGTTGAGAAAGACATCAACTCACTGACAAGCTTCACTTCTGATAAGAATAAGAAATTCAGCAAGAACAAGATTGTTCGAGTGTTAGATGCGATCAACAACGATCTGACCCGTGAGATTAAAACGTTGATTAAGAACCGAAAAGAAGCCGGGAATGACATTCCTGCTTCAGATGATGGCATTCAACTTGTCATGACATTAATTACTCAGTACATGACAGCTCTCCAAGATGGAGGCGGTATTACAAACTTTGATTCTGAAACAGACATCACTATTGCTCTGAATGAGGATAAAGATGGTTTCCTAATCAACTTAGCTGCAGAACCCGTGGACGCAGCAGAAAAATTCTATTTCAGTGTGGGGGTGAGATAACCTATGTTTAAAGGACAAAATACGATCAGTGGTAAAGAGGGGCGTTTATTCCTTGATGGAGTAGAAATGGCGCATATTAAAACTTTTGAAGCTAATGTGGAAAAGAATAAAAACGAAGTAAGCATCATGGGTCGTCGCATGACGACTCATAAAACAACTGGAGCAACTGGTACTGGAACTGCTACTTTCTACAAAGTAACATCCAAATTCGTTTTGCTTATGCGTGACTATGTGAAAAAAGGTGAAGATCCTTATTTTACTATTCAAGCAGTGCTTGATGATAAAGCTTCAGGTCGTGGCGTTGAACGTGTGACGCTCTTTGATGTGAACTTCGACAGTGCTAAGATTGCAGGTCTTGATGTTGATTCAGAATCTCTTGAGGAAGAAGCACCATTTACATTCGAGGACTTTGATGTACCTTCTCGTTTAAGTGATTCATTTAACTAATAAAAAGCAATACGAGTAGACACCTTCAAAGATGAGGGTGTCTATTTTTATTTAAAACTAAACCCACATACAAAGGAGCCCATTAACCATGAGCGAAAACAAAACAAACCAAGAAGAAGTAAAAGAAGAATCACACGAAGAGCAAATCCAAGACTTATCTATTTTTCTTCCAGGCAAGGTAGAGGAAGCGGAAGAGGTCAAAGTCCTAATTAGCAAGCGATTTACGAAAGATGGAAAGATTGTGCCTTTCATCTTCAAACCTATCTCGACTGATCGTGTAGATGAATTAGAGAAAGATAATACAACGTATAAAAATGTACGTGGCACTGGTCGTGTTCGTAACTTTGATAACCAACGTTTTATGCAACGTATTGCTGTAGAGTCCACTGTCTTTCCAGACTTCACATCAGAGAAACTCCGTAAAGCGTACAAAACCGAAGATCCTGTTGAAGTAGCACGTAAGATTTTAAGTGTAGCTGGAGAATTCTCGAAATGGTTGGAAGAAACGCAACGTGTCAATGGATTCTTAGAAGAAGATGATCTTGAGGAACTGGCAAAAAACTAATTACAGGTGGGGATCTCTCGCCGGCTAGTCGAGACGCGGTGTATCTCCACTATCTATTACATGAGTGCAATCAGCCTTTATCAGAGTTAGTCGCTTTGATGGAAGGTTCTAAAAACTGGCGGACGTTTGTATTTGCTTCAGTTGAGGTTAAATTAGAAGCGTTAGCCAAACAAGCTAAGAAATAAGAGAGGAGGATGACTAATGGGAGTCAAAACGATTTTTGAATTAGAGGACCGAATTACCAAACGTTTGAAGCGAATTAATGGTGAGTTAGGCCACACTGAGAAAATTCGTAAGCGCATTGAAAAACCTATGATTATTAGTGCGGAAGACCGTGCCAGTCGTCAGATGAAGCGTATTGAGCGATTTTTTCTGCGTAAGGCTGTAAAAGCTCATAATATTAATGTCGGGCTACATGATCGAGCCACAAAAGGTATGCAACGTATGAATCGGTACCTTAAACGAAATATGCCACGTTCACATGAAATCACAATGAGAGCAGTTGATCGTCTCACGCCAATGGCAAGCTCATTAAAACGAAATTTACAACGTAAATTCGGTAAACAATATGAGTACGTTATTCAAGCGAAAGACCAGGTATCAACAACAATTCGTAAAGTCGCTTCATTCACTCGCAAACAGTTAGAGCGGGGCTACACTGTTAGCCTTAGAGCCACTGATCTCATTAGTCGAACAGTTGGTCGAATCTCTTCTTTTGCTCGAACTAGCTTACGTGATCAAAACTTAAGAGTAAGAGCCGTTGATCTCTTTACAGGAACGGCTAGAAGAATCTCTCATTTCGCTAACACTCATTTAAACCGAACAGTAACTATGACGGTCAAAGTAGCTGATTTAGCAACAAAACCTATTAGAGCTATTGCTGGGATGGCAAGTAGCACTGGTGCCATGCTAGGTGTTGGAGCTGGTACCTATGGCGGGGTTGTTAAACCCCTTCAGATGGTAGCTAGTCGCCAAAATATGACGAGTGCTTTTGAGACATTACTAGGTGATGCTGAAAAAGCTCAAGAAAGATTAGATGAACTAGTCACATTTGCAGGACAAACTCCTTTTAAACGGGACGATATATTCGAAGCCTCACGAGTCCTACAAGTCTTTACAGGTAACGCTCTTTCAACCGCAGATGGCTTACGGTTGGTGGGGGACGTTGCAGCTGGTACTCAAACGGATTTCGGAGAAACGGCCATGTGGTTTGGTCGTTTGTATGATGGAATGGCTTCGGGTCGTCCGATTGGTGATGCAACAGCTCGTCTACAAGAGATGGGGGCTATTTCAGGTGAAGCTAGAGCTCGCTTAGAAGAGCTTGCTGAAAGTGGTCGTGATATTAAATCAATATGGTCAGAAGCTACAAAAGAATTCGAACGTTTTAACGGTCAAATGGAGAAGATGTCTAACAACTTAGGTAACCTGTGGTTAGGTGTTACCTCTATGATTAATGAGCGAATCTTAAGGGCATGGGGAACTGGACTTAGCGATGCGTTTCAACCGATGCTAGTGGCTTTTAGAGAATGGAGAGGCGAGTATTCATTCATTCTTGATGAGATGGAGAATTTCTTTAAACGTTCAGGAAAAGCGGCAGCAGCATCTTTCTTAAATCCCTTGCAATCCATTGGATCTTTTGCGAAAGATCAACTGCAGATTCTATTCCCAGGTGGAGATCTTACCGAAGATCAACAGGTAAAACTTAAAGAGAAATTTGAACAAGATCCTGAATTTGAGAAACGGTACAACCAACTTGAAAAATACCGTGATATGGATTTTCAAACCAGATGGAATATCGTCTGGCCAAATATTCAAAGTGAATTTACAAATTGGTGGAATGAAAAAGGTGCACCAGGTCTTATAGCTGGTTCCGAAGCTATTGGATCTACTTACGGAAATATTTTAGGAGGACTAATTCGAGGCGTACTGGGTCTTGAAAATGAATCGGATAACGAATTTGTTACAGCTGGTGCAATGGTTGGACGCTCGTTTGTTAATAGTTTTGTAGAAGCAATAGATCCAATAGATTTATCTTTAAGACTTGGTAAAAAGCTTTTGGATGTTAACTGGACAGCTCTAAAATCAAATTTCGGTAGACTTATTGGGAAAGATGATTGGGTAGTTGAAGGAGCAAACACAGGAGCACTCTTTGCAAATGCTTTAACACTTGCTTTTATAGGTGTAATAGCTAAAGGTCCATTAGGTAGAGGCGCTGAATTATTTGGTAGAGGTGTTTCTAAATTATGGGGTGTCACTTTTGGAAAGAAAGGTCCTAAAGGTCCTCTTGGTCCATCTGGAATGCCTAAAGGAGCATCTCAAGATGGGCAAGGTAGATGGAGAGATTCTAAAGGTAGATATATCTCAAAAGATCGAGTGGATGAATATCAAAGACAACACCAAGAAAGATATTCTCAACCTAAAGGACCAAAAGACCCAACAACAAGCAAATTTAAAGGGTTAGGAAAGTTGGGTACCTTATTTGGCTTACCATCATTTACTACTACCAACTCGCCGACTATTGGTGGGGGATGGTCGAAATTCGGGAAAGGCATACCTCTTTTAGGAACTGCGCTAGGGGCTGCAAGCATAGCCACTGCTCCTGAAGGGGAAAAAGCTTGGTGCTGCTGGTGGAGTACTTGGCGGTATGGCAGGTGGAGCTGCGACTGGAGCCTTAGTTGGTTCAGTCTTTCCTGGAGTTGGAACCATTGTAGGTGGAATTGTTGGCTCGATCGCAGGGGCTATCGGTGGAACAGCGATTGGTAAGTGGTTAGGAGATCTTGACTGGTCAGGTATTGGCGATGGCATTAGTGAAAGTTGGACTAATGGCATTGAAAAGACGAAGGAATTGTGGTCGTCGTTTGCGACATGGTTTGATGAAACAGTATGGCAGCCAGTTCAGAACGGAGCAAGTGCAGCGGCGGATTGGATCTCAGATACATGGTCCTCGTTCACCTCATGGTTTGATGAGACCATTTGGAGCCCGATCACTGACGGAGCAAATGCTGCATCAGATTTTATTAGTGAAACTTGGAACGGTGCATATGACTGGGTAACTGATAAGTGGTCATCTTTTTCCACGTGGTTTGATGAAGAGGTATGGACTCCTTACAAAGATTCATTTATTAACGTAATGAACTTCTGGGTCGGTCTATGGACGAAGATCGAGGAGGGAGTTAAAGAATTATGGGCTCCTTTTTCTGAGTGGTTTGATGAAGTAATCTGGACACCCATTACAGAAGGCGTTGAATCCTTTCAAACATCCGTTTCTGAGAACTTTGATAATGCAGTAGCCGGGGCAAAATTTGCGTGGGCTTATTTATCGTTTTGGTTTGATGAAGTAGTCTGGACACCCATTAAAGATGCATTAACAACCGTTAAAGACTATTTTATCGACGAATTTGAAAAAGGAATGACAGGTATTAAGCTTGCCTGGTCACTCTTCTCGTATTGGTTTGATGAGGTTGTTTGGACTCCTATTAAGGATGCAGCAACTTCAGTAAAAGAGTATTTTGTAGATGAGTTTGAAAAAGGTGTCACCGGTATTAAGCTAGCTTGGGCATTTCTATCATATTGGTTTGATGAGATTATATGGTCGCCAATTAAAGATGATGTAGAAGCTATCAAAACGTTCTTCGTGGATGAGTTTGAAAAAGCAATCACGGGGATCAAGGTTGCCTGGTTTGTTTTATCTTATTGGTTTGATGAGTACGTTTGGACGCCAATTGTAGATGGGGTTACAAATTTAAAAACATCTATGACTGAGGAATTTGATGATGCTATTGCAGGAGTCAAATTTGCTTGGATGTTTATTTCTAATTGGTTTGATGAAGTCGTTTGGGACCCCATTGCGGATAGTGTATCTGATATCAAAGATTCCATTGTAGAAGCGTTTGAAGATGCATGGGGCATTGTTTCAGATATTTGGGACAATATTACAGGTGCATGGAATGCCGTCACTGGTTGGTTCTCTGACACAACCAATGTGGGGGAACAGCGCACAGGTGTCAGCACTTCCGCATCTAAGAAAGAACAAGAAAGACAAAATGGTCCACACGCTGCTGCATATGCAAATGGTGGGATTATTACCCGACCGCATTTAGGTTTGGTTGGTGAAGCAGGGCATGAGGCTATTATTCCTCTATCTGCATCTCGTAGAAGTCGAGCTCTTGATTTATATGAACAAACCGGTAAAGCACTCGGCGTACAACCTTATGCAAATGGCGGTCTTGTCGGAGGTTCAGCGAGCGCAAGTGGATCTCAATCAGCAACCGTTCATGCGACAGTTGGCATTGGTCAGGTTCAAGCAAAAGGAATCGAAAAAGAGGCAGGACTTTACGGAAAAGCCTTTTCGGAATCCGTTGCTGCAGGTATAAACGGTACGGTCGTTTCAATGGATGCATGGAAACATAAGAATGTCCAACAGCCTATGACCAATGTGATGCAAGAAGCGGTTGGATTCGGTTCAAGTACTGTGAACTCATTCTCTACTGGTCAGAATGCCACACCAACGAACACCGGCACTCATTTAGATAAGCAAGTGAAACAGCCATTCCGAGTCATCGAGGGTGGAGCATCTAAATGGGGTACCGATACGGTCACTAATTTCCGTGCAGGTCAGAATGGTACACCGACGGGAACACAGCCATATCTACAGTCGCAGGTTCATAAACCTTTTGATGAGACAAAAGGAAAAGGAAACGGCTTGGGAACGGGAACCATGACCGAGTTTGTTTCGGGCATGCGCTCACAGAGTTCTCAAGTACAAGAAGCAGCTCAATTCTTAGCTGATACAGTTGAGAAAACGTTTAAAGAGCGGTTAGGTATCCACTCGCCGTCTCGTGTCATGGCTGGACTTGGAGAATGGGCTTCCTTAGGCATTATAAAAGGTCTTGATTCCGTTGACCTTCAAAGATTCGCTAACAAGCAAGTGGATGGCTTAATCAGTGCGTACACAGGCATGGCTCCTGACTTCGGATCACCATTTACCATGACATCTGGATTCGGACCACGAAAATCACCGGGTGGAATTGGCTCGACTAATCATAAAGGGTTAGACTTTGCAGCACCTATGGGTACACCAATCCCGGCACAAGCACCTGGTCAGGTAACGTTTAGTGGCTGGCAGGGCGGATACGGAAACTTGGTTAAAATATTAGGTGCTGATGGCATTGAATATTTATATGGCCATAACTCAAGAAACCTTGTGAAAAAAGGAGATCTTGTTTCTGGTGGTCAAACGATTGGACTTGTCGGATCAACAGGTAATAGTACGGGTCCACACGTCCACTATGAGACACGAAGAAACGGACAAGCCTTTAACCCTGTGGGTGGTGGAAACAGTCTGTTTGGTGGCTCCGGTGCATCGACACGAAGTGCTATTGCACAAGCTGCATTGGCAACGGGTGTAGGCAAGGACTGGATTGAACCACTCGTGACGATGGCCATGAAAGAAAGTGGCGGAAACGCGAGAGCGGTCAATAATTGGGATAGCAACGCACGACGTGGCACCCCATCTAAAGGTCTGATGCAAACCATTGACCCTACCTTTAATGCTCACAAGCTGTCTGGAATGGATGACATCTATAACCCTGTTCATAACGCAGCTGCAGCCATTAAATACATTCAATCTCGTTACGGCGATATTTCAAATGTACCAGGTATTCGTTCCATGCGTAATGGTGGCGCATACCGAGGCTATGCAAATGGTGGATTAATCACCAATGAACAGATTGCTCGAATTGGTGAAGGTGGTCAACGTGAGTGGATCATTCCGGAAGAGCGTGGCATCCGTGGACGCTATCTTTTAGGTCGAGCTGCACAAGCACTTGGGATGGAAGTCTACGATCCTGAAGATGATGCAGGACATTCCGATTCGTTTAAAGAACAAGCAGCCATTGCGACGGGGCAGAATCAGCAAAAGGTCATTACCTCGTCTGGTGGCATTTCGATCACAATCGAGATGAACGGAGATCAACACTTCCATACACCACAAGACGAAGAAGCTTTCCTACAAAAGATGGAACGCAGATTAATCGATATACTACAAGAAGACGTAGATAATGGATCGGGAGGTGCGCAGGGTGCCTAAGAGTGTATATGAGATCTGGTTAAGCCAGGGGAAAGACAAACTGCGACTCCCTGTGTTGCCGGAAACGATTGATTTTGCAAGCAATGTTCAAAATGAAAGTGTGAAGGTGAGTCGGTTCGGTGAATTGACTTTCATAGATGATCCGGGCGCAAGGGAAATTTCCTTTGCGTCTTATTTTCCAAAAAGACATACCTCTCAGTGTGAATATAGTAATTTCCCTTCACCGGAGAACTGCATCGATAAAATTGAGAAATGGTTGAAAAACAAAGAGCCAGTTCGATTAATCGTGACAGGTACAAAGATTAATATCCTTTGTAGCATTGAAGACTTTCCATATGGTGAGGGCGAGATGGACATAGGGGATCGAACCTACTCTGTCCGATTAAAAGAATACAAAGTAGCCACACCTAGAAAAATTAAGCAAGCACGTCCGGTGCAAAAGAAACGACCTTCGCCTGTTAAAACAGCAAAGGTCACGATGTATACAGTCAAGAAAGGCGATACACTTTGGGCTATTGCTGGTCGTAAATACGGCAACAACCTTCAATGGCGTAAGATATGGAATGAAAACAAAGCTCAAATCATCAAACGCGATGCAAGAAATAATCGTCAACAAGGTCACTGGATTCATATTGGTTTCAAATTACGAATACCGCCTAAGTAGGTGAGAGAATGATTGAATTATGGAAAGTCGTTGAGACAGCTAGTAAGATCGAACAATTTGAATTGGTTACGTCAATGGTGAAGTGGGAAGGCGAGCGATACAAGGCAGCGCGAAAGATTACAGCTGATATTATCGTCAAGCAAGGTTCTGAAACGTATTACGGTGTAGAAGAGGGGGATATGGTCATTTTCAAGTGGAAAGGAAAAGAGCTCTTTCGTGGGACGGTATTCGGTCGAGTGCCCAAAGATGGAAAGCTCTTTTTTGTTGCATACGATATGCTGCACTATCTCGTTAAAAACAAAGATGTCTATGTCTTTAGTAATCAACGCGCCGATCAAATACTAAGGCGTATGTGCAACGATTTTCAAATTCCCATGACTACTCTAGCAAACACAGGATATACGCTAAAATCATTAGTCTTCGCGAATGATACAAGTCTCTATGATATGACCTTGCGAGCTTTGAAAGAAACGCGAGGACAAACTTCACGAAACTATCAGCTGTATTCGGAAAAGGGAAAGCTCGGACTACGACGTTGGCCGGATCCGGATGAGGTCTGGGTCATTGAAGATGGAGACAAAGGAAACCTACTTAATTATGAATACAGCACAAGTATTGAAGAGTCGGCTACTCGAGTAAAAGTAAGAATGCAAAAAGATGATAAGGTATTTACTGCTACAGCTCGTGATGATGCTTGGAGCCCGCAAATTCGGGGTGCTACAGCATGTGGAGACGGTCACAGATGAGTTGAATCAGGCTCAGTTGCAACAACGTGCTAATGTCCGTCAATCGCAGATGAAAGGCGTTAAAAGTAAACTTGATTCGGTTCAAGCAGTCGGGATTCCGGATCTTCAAAGTGGCTTACCAGTTCATATCCGAATCAGTGAACTAAACATTAAGAAGAATTACTGGATCGATGTTGATAGCCATACATTCAGTGGATCTTCGCATCAGATGCAGCTAAACCTTGTTGAAGTGAACACAATTCCGGAGGGAGAATCATGAGTCGTTTTGCCAATCTTATAAAAGAAATAGCCAATAACGCTAATGATGCAAAGCAACCAATGGCTATCATTCCAGGGCGCGTGATGAGTACGACCCCTTTAAGCATTCGTTTAAAGGGTCAGGACAAATTGCAAATCCCTGCAGATTTGATTGTATTACCCAACCGATTGAAATCACATCGAGAGGGTGCGTTAGAGACTGGAAACAATGTCATGATAATTGTGATGACGGGTGGCCAGTCTTTTTATGTGCTCGATAAAATATAAAGCGAGGTGAGGGCGTGTCTTTATCACCTGAACTAACGATTAATGATGAGGATCAAGACGTAGTTGATCCTTCACGAACCTTTACGATTGATTTCGAGAAGGGTCGTATCCTAAGCACGATCATAGAAGGACCAGCTGCAGTAGAACAGTTCATTCATATGGCATTACGCACAGACCGCTTTGCACATGCCATATATTCAGATGAAGTAGGCAACGAATTACAGGAAACCCTATCAGATTCTGAAACGTCTGATGCATATAAAGAAATGGAAATTCCAAGGCTCATCACGGAAGCCATCGAGTTTGATGAGCGCATTCTTTCGGTGGGAGAGTTTGAGATTGAGAAGCGTGAGGATGCGTTTCACGTTTCGTTCGTTGTTGAAATTGATGAGGGAACGTTGGAACTGGAAGAGGTGTTGAACAGTGTTTGAAGGACTTTCATATTCACAAGCGATTGAGAGAATTCGAGAGCAGAGTTTTGACACAATTATGGAGCGTATGATGGATGGTGTTCCTCCTGACTTAGATAAGAGAGAAGGAGGAATTATTTGGAATGCTCTAGCTCCTGCAGCTGCGGAGATCACGCAATCGTATATCTGGTTAGAAGCGATGTTTGATCTCGTGTTTGCAGATACCGCATCGGGCGAGTTCCTTGAAAAGAGAGCTCAAGAAGCAGGAATTGAACGTCAACCCGCTACGAGAGCTGTCTGGCAAGGTGTATTCAATCGCACGGTACCCGTTGGGACTCGGTTCTATTTAGATCCGCTCTACTTCATCACACTTGAAGGAGATCAACTCCAAAGTGAAACGCCAGGTGATGAGGGAAATGCTAATTTAACTGGTCAAACGCTCCAAGCGCTTGATACCATCCCAGGGCTAGAAACCGCAACAATGGGTGCTCAATTGATTCCTGCTCGAGCAGAAGAGACCGATCCTGAATTATATCAACGCTATTTAGTTCGGGTGCGACGTGAGGCGGTAAGTGGCAATGCTGCACACTATAAGACGTGGGCTGAGAGTTATGATGGGGTCGGACGTGCTAAAGTATTTTCACTTTGGAATGGTCCAGGTACGGTCAAGATCGTGATCACTGACTCTAATATGCAGCCAGCAACGCCTGAACTATTAAATAAAGTAAAACAATTTATTGATCCGGTACCAGGTAGGGGGAGGGTCAAGCACCCATTGGGGCTGTGGCCACAATTGAAAGTGCTGTTTATAAAGTGATAAATGTTCAAGTTGATGTATTGCCAGAACCAGGGAGAACGTTAGAGGATGTGAGATTGGAGCTTAGGAGAGAATTTGAAAAGCTGTTTAACCGAATCTCTTTTCAAGAACCAATCGTTCGATTGTCTCAAGTGATTAACATCATCTTTAATGCTCATTCCGTTAGTGATTACAGTGATGTTCGTCTAAACAACACATCAGAAAACTTGGACTTAGCAGACGAAGAAATCCCGCAATTAGGGGAGGTCACGATCAATGAGCAAGTTTGATGAAATGTCCGACTATCTACCGGAATATTTTTCGAGACTCCTTGAAATGCAAGAGATTCTAAAAACACAAGCGCCTGAGTTTGAACAGCAGAACGAAGCGATCTTTTCCATTACCGATCAATTGTTTATTACTTCGGCTACATGGGGTTTAGATCGATGGGAAGGGTTGCTGAATATACAGCGTGACGGGTCTGAGGATATAGAAATGAGAAGAGCGCGGTTAATCAACAAAGTTTCCAACATTCCGCCGGCAACGTATCGATCGCTAGAACATGCGATTAATCGTTTCTTACGTAATCCATCTGCGCTTGTACGGTTGCTACCAAAGCAGTATGAATTTACTGTGGATGTGAATATTGATGACCTGCAGCATGTGCGACAAATTGTTGAGACATTAGAACTCATGAAGCCGGCGCACTTAGCTTATGTGCTTAGAGCCGGTTTAAATGAACGATTGCAGATTATTGATACAGTTACGGTCAATTACCGTCGTTATCGAAGAGTCAAAGAATTAAGAGTCGGTCTTTCTGTAACAAGGGATCTAAATGAGGTGGTTTTACGATGATTTCAGCCTATTATTTGGAGCGAACAGCAAAAGATTTGTTTGAGCGTATTTCATCGATCAAATTAAATGGCCAAGAAGTGGAGATTATTGATAAGCAAAGAGACGGTACTAAAATCTCTTTGCTTTCAAGACGAGCAGAGGGTCATAAGAGGATAGAGCACATTGCATTATATGATGAATTAGGCCGAGTTATTACTGAGCGTCGATCACAAATTGATGTGAGTGAAAATAGGTCTCTAGATTTTCGATTTACTTTTGAGGTGGTGAGTTAATGGCAGATTATAAAGCCAAAACTAATTGGCTTCCGGATGATCCGATCAATGAGGATGATTTAAATCGCTTGGGAGCAAGGAATTAAAGATGCAAATGAAGAAGGGGACGAGCATCGCAACAATAAGGAAAATCCTCATGAAGTGACAAAAAAACAAATAGGTTTAGGAAACGTAACAAATGAAAGACAAGCCAAAAAAGATGATTTTGATGCACACAAGGGAGATAAGAAGAATCCTCACGAAGTAACGACTGAACAGGTTAATATTTCAACTATTTTTGAAGCGAGTGAACCAGGTTCGTCGTATCCAAATGGAATTTCAATGTTTCAAACTGCTAACGGTGTGAGTTTAGGTTTTCCAGTCAATCAAATCATTGTCCACACCATTCGTCAGGGTTCACATCGATGCTTTCAGTACATCTATGATGCATCAACCAATGTAGATACGGTTTGGTACCGTACTTGGCGTTTAGATTCAGGGTGGAGAGGTCTTTCTGAGAATGAGACGGTCGTAGGTGCTCAGCTTAAAGCAGATGATGCAGCTACTTTAAAAGTGAAAGAGCATGCTGATCAGGATGATAATCCTCACAAAGTAACAAAAGCGCAAGTCGAATTAGGAAATGTACAAGACTACCCTGTTGCGACTAAAGCTCAAGCAGAGTTAGGGAATCATACTGCCAGTTACATGACTCCGCATCGAACGAAAGAAGCGATTCAGACATTAGCGACGAGTAATTTGGTAAATACTATTAGCCGTAAATTGGCTAGTGATTTACCTAGAACATATCCGATGGGTGTAACAAGTTTTTCAACTGGTAATGATAGCAGTTGGCCAACAACGTATGGAACTGTAATGACCATCCGTAATGCAGATAATTCTACACTTCAATATCATATTAGGTGGAACAACTCTGGCAGTACAATGAGGATTCGATCTTCGAGAGACATTGATAATGTCTGGCAGGATTGGGTCGAAATCGAAACGGTTGCTGGCGCTGAAGCAAGAATAAACAAAGCAATTGAGGACAATGCTCAATCACCTATCGTTACTAAAGACGGGACACCAAAGATTAATTTAACATCGGGTGATTTTCTTGATCATATGTCGAAATTAAGTAATGGTGTGTATACCTTTTATGCTTCAAATGATGTAAAGAATATACCAAATCCAAACCAATCTTACAGAGGAATCTTCCATAAAGTATCTGCCAATTTTGGGTGGTTAGTTGGTCAAGATTGGGACGGTAACAATTACAGTAACTTTTTGAATACTGGTAACTGGAGAGGTTGGAAAGACTCTGAGACAACCTCAGGGGCGCAAGCTAAAGTAAATGCACATGCAAATAACAAAAATAACCCTCACAATGTGACCTCGGAGCAAGTTAATAACATTAACTTTAAACTTGCTGCAGATCTAGTTGGCACCTATCCTACAGGGTTAAGTATATTCGCCATTTCATCTCATAATAACGATGTCACAGGATACCCTTTCGGATACGGTACTGTTTTAACGGTTCGTGTACACAACAGCCGAACTTATCAGACTTTATACGGTAATGGGGACACGGTGAATGGTCGTCGTTATTGGACTGCTGGGCTTTCGAAGGTGTATGGACAGATTGGTATGAAGAGGGGCAGAGCCCATTAAGGTGGACTCGTCCAGTATTACTGAATCGCTTGGAACAAAACGGAACTAGACCTGTGGAATTTACGAAAGATTCAGCAGGGAACGTTCATATTGAAGGGGCAATGAGGAACGGTATATTTGGTAATCCAGATATATCAGCTTTTATTTTACCTGAAGGGTTTAGACCTAAAAAGACTCGAGTCATTAATGTTGCATCTGCTTCAGGAACCATCTCTTACACTCGTGTTGTAATTCGAGAAAATGGTACTGTCTGGATTGAAGACGTGTCACGTGCAGGGGCTGAAAGTTATGTGGATATGTCGTTATCATTCCCAAGCTGACAGATAAGAAAGGAGCAACCTATGAAACAGGTTTATCGGATTTCTGAAGAAGGCTTTTATATAGAGCCGAAAATTATTGATCCAATTGATTTTGAGAACTCAGTACCTATATATGAGATTCCTAGTGATTGCACAGAGATCACGCCAATCGATGGACTCTTTCAAGCGAAACTGGTTAATGGTGAATGGGTAGAGGGTTTGTCTAAAGAAAAAATAGATGAACTACTGAACGTTCCAATACCTGTTGATCCATTAACAAGGTTGGAACAGCAAAACGGAGAGCTTGGTCAGATGATTACTGACAGTGAGCTAGAAAGTATGATGCAAGGTCAATCTGTAACAGAACTCGAAATTCAATCAATGATACAGGGGCAGCAGCTCACTGAAATGGAAATAGAACAAATGATGCAAGGTCAGCAGAACACGGAGTTTGAATTAAGACTAATGATGGTGGAGGCGAAGATGAATGTTTGAATCCTTAAAAGAAAGATATGAGAAGAATTGGTGCAGAAAGGACCAGTTGAGACGCTTCGTGCAGCTTGGAGCCATTTCAGAAGAAGAGTATGAGCTAATAACAGAAGAATCGTTTCATCCTAAAGCCGACTAGAAGGCTTTTTTATTTTGGGTGAAATTTATAAAAATCAATCTTTTATAAAATAGAAAAGGGTGTAGTGATGGAAACAATTTCAGTATTTTTTAATTTGGAAAGTTTAGAGGTAGCAAAATTTTATTTATTTGGACCCGTTAAGTTTTTAGATTTGTTAGTAGTGCTTATGCTAGTGGATGTACTAACGGGCATCTTCAAAGCTATTAAGAACAAGGACTTACGAAGCCGATCTGCACTGTTCGGTTATGCTCGTAAGATTGCGATCTTTGCGATTATCATTGTCGCTAACATCGTGGACAGAATACTGGATTTGAATGGCATGGTTGCGACAGCGACTGTGCTTTTTTATATGGCCAATGAAATCTTATCAATTACAGAGAATGCAGCTCACATTGGTTTAAAAGTTCCACCAGTCATTATGGAGAAACTACGTGGTTTTAATCAGCATGGACCAGAAGAACAACCAAAATCAGAGGAGAGTGAAGAGAAATGAACATTAAACAAGATCTAATCCCAACATCAGCAAGCAATCGACCAGGTAAAAAAATTGGCGCAACTTATATTACGGTGCATGAAACAGCTAACACGAATAGAGGAGCGAATGCTGAAATGCATTCCCGCTATATCAAAGGTGCAGATGCACGGTCACGTTCTGTTTCATGGCATTTTACAGTAGATGATACAGAGATCATTCAGCACTTACCAGTTAATGAGATGGGTTGGCACGCGGGCTCACAAGGAAATCGTCAATCAGTTGGTATTGAGCTTTGCGTCAACTCTGACGGTAATTATGAAAAAGCAAAGGCAAATGCCGTATGGCTTGTTCAACGTTTGATGAATCAATTGAACATTCCATTGTCTCGAGTCGTTTCTCATAAGCATTGGACAGGAAAGAATTGCCCTGCTCAACTTCTTAATCAATGGAGCACATTTAAAGCTCTTGTAGGTGGATCTTATTATGAAGCACCTCAAACGGGAGGTACGGATGTCAAAGGCGGAACTTACACCGTCAAGAGCGGTGATACACTCACATCTATCGCTAAAGCCCATAACACAACAGTGGATGCATTAAAGAAGGCGAACCCTTCAATTAACCCTGACGAAATTCAAGTCGGGCAGATCCTTAATCTTAGTGGAGCAAAACCGGTTGAATCTGAACCATCAAAACCAGTGAATGCGTTCATTGCTGCCGCTCAGGAGTTTTTAAACAGTCGAAGCTACCCAACTAAAGGGAAATTCGAGAAGTTGGTTGTGGATGGACTAGCAGGTCGTTTAACGATGGATGCCTTAGTTCGTGTCTATCAATATTTTGCAGGTGTTGGGATCGACGGTAAATTCGGACCTCAGAGCAAAGCCGCAGCCAACACGTTGCGTCGCGGATCAACTCATCAATGGTGGGTACGCCTTTTACAATCAGCGTTAAATGTAAAAGGATACAAACTTGCGGTTGATGGTGTTTTTGGGGCAGGTACTGAAAAGGCTGTACGTGATTTCCAAGCAACTCAAAGAATCACCTCTGATGGTATCGCTGGAGCCAACACGTGGGAGCGGTTGTTTAAGTAAAGAAAAATATTGTTATCATGAGAGCTACGCAATGCTACTAAGATATAAATAAAAAATACCACCCTAGAAAGGGCGGTAAGGGTAATTCGGAGTTCTTCCATTTTTAAATGAGCAGAACTCCTTTTTATCAATTACTATTAATCTATTTCAGGGAACTCTGTAACCTTTAAAAGTTCTAACTCAATACCAAGTTCACTTTTTAGTCTGTTAAATTCATCCTCAGTCAACCTAGCACCTTCTAAACTACGATTACTTTTATCTTCAATGAAATATGTGAAGGTTCCATTCGGTTTACCATCGCTATCCAATTTCTCCTGTTCAGCGATAATATAATTTTCATCTTGATTAACTCTTATAACTTTAGCTGGCACTATAATTTCACCACTAGTATTTTCTCCAGTCTCGTCATAAATAATCTTTGCTTGATGAGCAGATGTATACATAACTGAATAACCATCTGATAAATCATATGATGAATTTTGCATACCAGCACACCCTGAAATTATCATTAAAAATAAAATAATTATAAAGAATCTAATTTTATCCAAATAAATCTACCTTTCTATGTAATTATATGTTATATTTTTTCTGTTATTAACAACATTATATCACTAGAGGAGAGAATTTATGAAAAGAATTTATCTTGCTTTACTTGCTGTTAGTGTAGCTTTACCATTAAGTATTGCACCAAAGGGCTTTGCAGTAGCTTCTGAGGAAGTAACTGATATCGAAGGCTCTTATGAGATTTTTACAGAATACAGTTTAAGTGAGGAAGATATTGAAAACCTTACTGAAGAAGAATTGCTAGATTATACAGAAGAACAAGAGGATAACTTTTGGTCTGATGTTGATGTTAATACTGAGGATGAATGGATTGAACTAACTGAAGAATTGGAGCAAGATCTCTTAGCTGAACTCGATCAAGAAGAAGATGAAGATGTTATTAGACCATTTGTTTTAATTTCTAAACCAAAAGATATTTGGGAAGCTGCAGCTATAACTGTTGTAAAGAATAAATATAATCATCCAACTACGGCTAGTTTTATCATTAATAGTGTCAATAAAGCTAATAATCTAACTTTAGGTTCGGATTCACCTTTATCTAAAAAGGTAGTAGCAAGTACCGCTTGGAAAAATATGATTAAAAAAGAAATTGATAAAAAGAAAAATAGTGGAGGATTTGGAGTCGGTGGCTCAGTAACTTTACCTAGTGGAGAAACTCATACCGCTCTAAATAAAGTTGATTATTTCATTAATGCTACAAAAGGTAAAAATGGAAAATGGACGTATTCCGCAACGATTAATGATACTTGGGATTTCACTTACAATAGATACAAAAATAATTATAAGAGTTTCCCTGTTACACTTGCTAATAATGCCGCTTATGCTTCACAAATGACTGGTGTAATGAAACCATTTAAAATTAAAATGTCTCTTAAAGGGACAAACTAATTAATATAATAAATTGAAGAAAGCCCTCCGTTACATGTAGGGCTTTTTATAATTTCACTGTGACGTTCTTTTGTTAACTCCTCTAACTCCACAAGATCCTCAAAAGTCATTTGATTTGTTACAAATCCCCTTGTTACTGAGCGGTTGCGCAAATACCTAGTTCACTTAAGTTTCTTCTCTTGCCAACGTTTATTATTTCATAAGAAAAAGCCTATTATAGAAGGCTTTGTTTACGTTTTAACTATTTACTTATGTAAACAGTTATGGTATAATAAAGATAGAAAGGGAGGTGATAAAGTGGAACTTAAAGAATGGGCGATCATCCTAGGCTCGATAGCCGGAACTACAAAGATCGTATACGACATAGCGGAAAATGAGAGAAAGAAAAGAGAGGAGAAGAAAAGAAAAAATAAAAAGCGCCCCAGGAAGAGACGCTAAAAACTCGGAGGTAGGAATTAACGGTTCCTGCCTCTCCCTATAGTTTACCACAATCTAAGGAGGTTAATCATATGACACGCTTTTTCAAATCTTTTAATACAGTTGATTATCTGTTCATGTTCATATACATTGCGTATCTTAGCTTGGCTAATTGGTATGATGGCAGCTTATTAACATCTGTTGCAGCTATAGCATGTACAATTGGATTAGTAGGACTGGTGTTTAAAGGAATCTACTTTTCAGGTGAAAAGAAATGAAGCGAACTTTTAGTAATAGAAGTGAATTAGAATTGTTCATACAAAATGAGCTATTAACGACAAATGAAGCCATGCAGATACTTGGAGTCTCACGAGCACGAATGAACAGTATGCAAAAAGAAGGGAAGCTAACTCCTGTTAAGAATGTGGGCAAAACTGTTTTATATTTGTTATCAGATATTGAAGAGAGAAAAAAAGAACAAGACATACTGCGAAAAAAATACCGCCCTTACGATGAGTAATCGTTGGGCGGTATTTTTATTTCATCTTCATATGTTCTTAATTGCTGTAATTGTGTTAAATATGTATAGTTGAAAAAACTAATTAAACCTATAATTGCACCAAATAATAGTCCAAATAAAATACCGCTAATTCCTCCTATTATCCCTATAAAAGGAAGAGGAACTGAGAATATAAAGTACATTATTTTCCGAGCCTTATGTGGAATACATAAAATTAACATAATTATAGTTACTACTGTTCCAATTATTGGACCCAAACCACCGAAAGAAGCTAGTGATATTGATAAGGGTATCATCCAAAAGAAACTTGCTAAAAATCTTAACCCTTTAAAATCTTCTACATCCTTAATTTCTTTTACCGTTTTTATTGCATCTCTATCCAAAGATAAACCTCCTTAAGAAGTATAGGAATAGTATATCTAACACTGGTCTTAAGTGCCAGTAATTTCTTATTATAAAATATCAATTTGTTAATATTTTCTTGTTGTATAAGAACGTTAGTTCGCATAAAATGTATTTGAGGTGAAGATCGTGGCTCTTAATGATGATGATCTTGTAATTAAATATATAAAGTATGCAACAGCCAGAAATATTCTAAGCAGAAAACTGAAAAAGTCAGGTACAGAGCGTTTAATTAAAATGTCTAATATGATTGGTTCAGATATTCACGATTTAAAAAAGGAGTTACATTATAAGAATATAACTGTAACAAGATCAGAATCAAAAACAGCATTATTCTATGGTTATACAGTTTATAAAAATGGATGGAGATCAGAGCATCAAATGTTAAAATCAATCATTCAAACAGATGTAGATATTCTTTTAAAAGAAACGGCACAAATTGTAGATAAAAATATAACAAAAAAATAGTTTATTTTTTTGTTTGGAATAAGAACAAACGTTTGCTGAAATAAAAGGAAAAGGGTGTTTTTAATGGGTTTAACAAATAAACAAGAGAGAGTTTTTGGGGCAATTAAATCTTTTATTGAAGAAAATGAGTTACCTCCGACAAGCAGAGAATTATGTGTTATTTTAGGAATCAAATCAAGCTCAACTATACATGGTCATTTCGTTAAACTTAAGGATAAAGGATACATTGACTGGGAAGAAGCAAAGCCAAGAACTTTGAAAGTTTTAAAAGGTGCATGATATGGAAGGCATCTTAAGGCGTGCAGCTGAGACCAAACAAAAAATACAAATCATCTACATGGACAAGAATCAAAAGATAACTCAAAGATTTGTTACAATCCGATCCATGGATGAATTTAATATTGATTGTTATTGCCATCTAAAGAAGCAAAGGAGGATCTTTAAACGAGAGAATATTTTATCCGCCTTTGAGAAATTTAAAAAACAAGCATAAGAGCCTTTGAGGGCTCTTTTTATATTAGTTGAAAAACTGACCTCTAACATAGGTTTGATGTATAATGATGCTATACATAGCTTGTACAATTTAACGTGTGTGTTTATAGGAACATTAGGCAACTCATGGCCGGACCCCAACTCCTCGCACACTTTGTGCAAATGGATTATTGGCTGAAAGAATACAATGTGAAAATTGAAGATAAATAAGTAGGAGACCTTTCTGGTGAGTGTGCTGGGAAGGTTTTTTTGGGGGTGGGTTTGAATGCAATAAATTAATATGATACATAATGGTAATATTGTTTTAGTTGCGACTGAGGACGTGAGGTAGTGTACTATATTCTAGTTTCTTTTTGACTCACTCCTCACCAAAACGTTATGCTGTCTATAATGGAAGAAAAGATATGATTGGAAGGTGTGATTATTTGAAATTAAATAAGCATGCAATCGTAATGTTGATTTCATTATTTTTAGCTATTAATGTGGTTCTAGGAGCAATAGATTATTTTTCTGGTGACAGAGAAAAAATTACATGGTTACAAAATGCACTCTTTGCACTGTTTTTTACTGGTTTTTATAGTTTGAGATACTTAGTTATAAAGAAAAGCAACCCGTGGCACAAAGACTATAAAAAGAAAAATTGATTTTGTCTCCACTAAAGCCCAATGACAGCTTGTAAGGACATCTATGTTATTCAGGGATTTTACTAGTGTCGATTTGAATTGTTTTTACAGTGTCTCGATCTTCTTCAGTAACATCAAATGTTATATCTAATCCAATCACTTCGTAAGTTCTCGCTTCAACAGTTCGATTTGATATCAATCCTTGATGGTCTGTAGTTCCAAGTGTGTTACCTATATCTTGAGTACCCTGTCTTATATTATTATCAATATAAACATTAAAATTAGGAACAGGCATATGATCTTGATCTATAAATAAAAAACTGACATCTTCTATTAAAGTAACTTCATCTTCTGAACGACAACCAGTTATCATTAGTAATATACTGATAATCAACAAGATTTTCTTCATATTCATCTCCATGTATTTGTCGTGTGAAATTAGAAATTGTTCAATTTTAAAGATTTTCTATAATATACTATATAATGTAAGATAACTAATGAGATTTACAAAAAGCTAACATTCATAAAATAAACGCATAATGAAAGGCTGTGATATCACGAATGTATAGACTTTTAATTTGCCTACTATCAGTACTAATCCTCTCAGCTTGCAATAATCATCCCACTACAAAAAATACAACTGAAAACATTGAACAAACGCAAAATGAAATTATACAAACGAACATCCCTGATTTTTCAAACACTCACACCCAGATACTTGAGCCCTTAGATGATTTTAACTTTGATTATTCATTAATTGACGAACAGCCTCATGCTGAAATTCTGTTGAGTTGTGATGATGATACCATCAATCCCGAAGATCTTGTTTATGACAAAGACGGTGAATGTATCGATGCTGTGATGATTCTTGAAGAAGGCTGATGAACATTCGCAGATCTATTATTATAAGATGAATGCCTTGTTGGCTTTAGCTGAGAAGGTTTTTTGCTTGTTCACGTCGATTTCACAAATAGATGGTATAAGGGTTTGGTATACTACTTGTACAAAAAAATAAGAGGGGGTGCATGATGAGGCGTGCTTGGATGCTGAGTTCAATTGTTTGTTTTGTTTTTTTAACTGGATGTAATGAGCAGAGTATTGAAGTGCCTGAGTCTGGTGAACCGATGCTTCTTATAACGCATGTAAAGGAACCAACTTTATCGTTTTTTGATACAAATTCAGATGAGGATGTAGGTTCTACAACGCTGCCATATACAATGACGGATATGACATATATATCTGATCAAACCATGGTTGGGCTTAATTCAAATGAGCAGAGCATTCTTGAAATTGATCTAGAACAAGAAGTGGCTCGCCCCTTTATGGAGCTGGAATCTGGGATGACAAACCTTACATATGATACAAATTCGGATCAATTATTTTTATCAAGTAATTCAAGTCATGAGGTTCATGTGGTTGACGTAAGTTCAAAAGAAGAACTGACCCCGATTACGGTTGATTCTATTCCAAATGAACTCAGCTTAAATGATCAAGGCCTTCTTTTTGTTTTAATGACTGATACAAATGAGGTAAGTATGATTGATATACAAAGAGGGGAAGTTGTTCGTACATTTCCGGTTAATGATACTCCGGTTGGTATGCACTTTGATGGGCAATGGTTGTGGGTTGGTGGGCACGGATCAAATACCGAGCTTAATCGATCGGTCTATGCCTACGATCCACAAACAGGTGAGAACGTCATGACTGTTGATGTTGGACTTATGCCCATTGCGATGGTTGGTAGTGAGAATTCAGAGGAGCTCTTTGTGCTTTGCCATGGTGATCATTCCTTATATAAAAGTAAATACTGAAACAGAAGAAGTTGTAGGAAAAGTAGAAGTAGGTCAAAATCCAAACGATGTTAAACTCTCAGGAGACAAGCTGTTTGTTGCAAATTTGGATAGTGATAGCATTTCTGTTGTACAGCAGTCAGACCTTCGTTTGATTAAAACGGTACCAGTTGCAACAGGTCCGTATCTTTTGCTTCAGGAGGTGGGATCATGAAGCAGACACCAATTATTTTAGTCGTAGATGATGAAAAGGAATTGCTGCAACTAGTTGTGAGCTATTTAGAAAATGAGAAGTACGTTGTCTATACCGCAACAGACGGATATGAGGCATTACAAACACTTGAAACGGAATCGATTGATTTGGTGATCCTCGATATTATGATGGAAGGTATTGATGGGTTTGAGTTATGTAAACGAATAAGAGAAAGCTCCTCAATTCCTGTTGTCATGCTGACAGCCAAAAGTAGTGAGGATGATCGCATTCGTGGACTTAAGCTAGGTGCAGATGACTATGTGATTAAACCATTTAGCCCAAGAGAATTGATGGCAAGAGTGGAAGCGGTTTTAAGACGAATGCATGTTGGTCAGACAAACCTACACACAATTGAGATTGCGGAATTGTTGATTGATAAAAATGGGCGGAAGGTATTTGTTGATGATCAAGTAGTCAACCTCACTCGAAAAGAGTATGACCTTCTTGTTTTTCTGTATGAATCGTCTGGGAAAGTATTCACGCGGGATCATCTTTTAGTTCGTCTTTGGGACGTTGACCATAATAAAACGGCTCGAACAGTTGATACTCATATTAAAACACTGAGATTAAAGCTACAATCAGCCGGACGTTTTATCCAAACCGTATGGGGAGTTGGCTATAAATTTGAGGACCCATCATGAAGCATTGGTCGATTAAACATAAGGTGTGGGTCACAATATTTGGTGTCATCCTCACAATTGTTACAGCTGCTGTGGTCCTGATCTTTTTTCTATATGACCGATTATATGTGGAAAAACAAGTTGAGACATTGACATTGCAAGGAGAACAACTTACGGAAGTCTTTAATGATCAAGGTAGTAATGAGTACTTTCTAGATCGAGTCAACTGGGCAAATGAGAGTACAGATGCTGATATTTTATTTACGGATAACCCAATGTTGCTCGCTAGTGGAGATCCACTTGATCCAAACTCTCAATATAACTTGATTACATTTGAGGAACGGCAGCAGTTACTTGCGGGTCAAACTGTCGTGATGCAGCGGCCACACCCAAGGTTTGATCAGGATATTTTGGGGGTAGCCATTCCATTGTTTGATGGTGGTAATTTAACTGGAGCCATCTTTTTATCACAGCCCCTATCAGATATGTATGAGCCGTTTGCGGAGATCCAATGGCTTTTAATTGCGATCCTTATTGTTCTGGTTCTTTTTGTCTTGTTTATGGGAAGCAAAATGGTACGTGATGTGGTCAATCCATTGATTACGATGAAAAATGTAGCTCAAAACATTGAGCAAGGGGATTACAGCCAACAACTGACTCTTTCTCATAACAAGGATGAATTAGGCCAGCTTGCTCGTTCCTTTAACAGTTTGTCAACGTCACTCGATGAAGTTGAGCAAAATCGTAAAGAATTTCTTGCTAATGTCGCACACGAGCTTCGCACCCCTTTAAGCTATATGAAAGGTTATGCAGAAGGGGTAGAAGAGGGCATTATTTCAAAGGAAAAAGGTCTAGGCATTATTCAAAAAGAAGCAAATCGTTTAGATCGGCTTGTGCATGATTTGCTAGATTTGGCTCAACTTGAAGGCGATTCATATCAAATGGTGAATGAACCAATTGCTTTTGCGGAGTTAATTGATGATGTTGTGGACCAGTTCAGCCTGGCAGCAGATAAAAAGCAAGTATCGTTTGAGCGTCATTTGGATGATGACTGTATTGTCATAGGGGATTCAGATCGTCTTGAGCAGGTGGTAAGGAATCTGCTAGACAATGCACTTTCCTACACAGCATCCGGTAAGCGGATATTCGTTTCACTTTTCGGTGATGAAGAAGAAGTTACACTTGAAATAAGAGATGAGGGTATTGGAATTCCAGAGGAAGATCTTGTGGCTGTGAAGCAACGATTTTATCGTGTGAAAAAGGCGAGGGAACGTAAAGATGGTGGAACTGGTCTCGGACTGTCGATTGTCTTGCAAATCATCCAAAAACACGAGGGCACATTTTTACTTGAATCAACTGAAAATAAAGGAACAACCGCAACAATTAGGTTAAAAAGCTTTAGAGAAAATGTGTTTAATTCTTGAACTTTAGCAGATCTCGTTTGATTTCACCGTAATTTCACTTTTATTCGATAGAGTAATGGTGAAAGTCATTATAGAGATTATGTGGGAGTGTTACGATGAAAGCAAAAGTAGCTAGTTTATTTTTAGTGGTTGGACTTATTATTGGGGGAGCACCTGCAGTGACTTATGCTCACTCACATCTTGAATCAACGGTTCCTGAAGATGGACAAACGGTTGATGAAGCAGTTGAAACGATTGAACTGTCATTTGATGGAGGAATTGAGCAAGCAAGCGATGTACAAGTTTTCACAGAGGCAGGCGATGAAATTGAGCCAGCAGCTGTAACAATTACTAGTCCTGAAATTGAAGTTGAATTAACAGAACCACTTGAGAATGGTGAATATAGAGTTACGTATAATATAATAAGCGCAGACACACATCCAGTTGAAGGTGAATTTACATTTACAGTAGATGCTGAAGAGGTTGCTGAGCCTGCAGAAGAGGCGACAGAAGAAGAAGCAACAGAAGAAGATACAACTTCTGAAGAGCCAGCTGAAGCTGAATCAGAAGAAACCGATCAATCACAAGTTTCAGATGAGCAGCAAGAAGATAATGAAGAGAGTTCTTCTATGCTTTGGATTATTGGTGGAATTGTCTTAGTTGTTATTGTTATTGGGGCAGTTGTTGCAACAAGAAAAAAGAAATAATTAAGTGTAGAATAAAAAACATCCGTGATTGCGCGGGTGTTTTTTTGCATTAGCAGAATAATGTCGAAAAAACACTACCATACTTGTATGGTAGTGTGGTAGTATTGAAAACGAAAAGGAGGATAACTCATTGAATTCTACATTTACAGGTTCATCAAGAGTTTATGTCTATCAAACTCTGCGAGATAGTATTACCTCATTAAACCTCAAGCCAGGTGCTGCCATCTCTGAAAAAGAAATTGCTGCTGAATTGAATGTCAGTAGGACTCCTGTTAGAGAGGCTTTTTTACAACTTGCTCATGATCAACTACTAGAGGTATTGCCACAACGAGGATCATTTGTGACACTTATCGATTTGGAACAAGTCGAGGACGCTAGGTTTATAAGAGAACAGCTTGAAGTCGGTATTGTACGACTAGCCTGTTCGACATTTACTGAAGCTGTGCGTCAAGATATGGAAACAAATCTCATGCTTCAAGGTCAGATGATGAAAAATCAAAAGTATGATGAGTTATTTAAACTGGATGGAGCCTTTCATCGACTAATTGCCTCAAGTTGTGGGAAATTGAAAGTGGCTGAAATGATTCAGCATATGAATGTCCATTTTGATCGATTAAGAATGCTCAGTTTGTCTTCTAATTTAAATTGGCCGGCTATCTATAAGCATCATCAGGAAATTCTCTCTGCAATAATTGATCAAGATGCTAATCGCGCAGAAAAAGTTATGAAAGAACACCTCTCATTGATTACAGTTGATCAAGTGGCATTAAAAGAACAGTTTCCGATTTATTTCAAATAGCCAGTGCTATTTGGCAAATGAATGTAAGCGTATTCTAGGTTGGGGGATTAGTATGATTAAAAGAACAATAGTGGTTGCTTCCTCAGTTATGTTTTTATTAGCCGGATGCCAAACACAAGCTCAAGAAAACGATATTACTCATTGGAAGATGACACATATTTCAGATGCTAGTCATTTATGGCACAAGACCGCTCTTGAATTTTCAAGAAATGTTGAAGAAAAGACGGACGGAAAAGTACAAATTGAGGTATTCCCAAATAGTCAATTAGGTAATGAAGTGGATAGTATTAATAGTATTAAGTTTGGGGCAACCGATTTAACGATTACTGGAGAAACACTGGAAGTATGGACACCTAACGCTATTTTGTTAGCGGTACCATATGCATTTGAAGATGAAGAGCACATGAGGAATGTAGTTGAAGGGGATATTGGTCAAACAATTGAAAACGATATCAAAGAAGATGTTGGATTAACTCCATTATTTTATATGGAGCGAGCTCCACGGAATCTCACTTCAAATGTGCCAATCTCAGATCCAGATGATCTAAGAGGATTTAGTATGAGAGTACCTAATGTTCCGTTGTTCCTTGACACGTGGGCAGAAGCAGGGGCGAAACCTCAGGTTATTAACTTAAATGAAGTATTTACTGGACTTCAGCAGGGTGTTATAGCCGGTCAAGAGAATCCAAATGATTTGATTTATAGTAATGGATTTTATGAAGTGCAAGATTATTTAAACGTAACCGAGCATGTGCGTTCTTGGATCTATGTCGTTGTTGGAAATGAACAACTTGAGAAGTTACCTGAGGATCAGCGATTAGCTGTTGAAGAAGCAGCATTAGAAGCTCAGGAATTTGCTCGCGATCTACAAGAAGAGGAGCAAGAAGCCTTATCGGATCTTTTAAAGGAACGTGGAATGACTTTTAATGAAGATGTCGATCAGGAGGCTTTTCGTGAAGCTATGCTACCTGCTTTAGAAGAAAATCTTGGTGAAGAACAGTACGAGCTGTACCTAGAAATGGTTGAGCAAGGAACGGAAATTGAGGCGGACAGTGAATGAGAACAGCAGCGAAGTTAGATAAACTATTAAATTATTTAACTATTATTCTTTTTACTAGCTTACTACTTGTAGTGGTTATTCAAATCATGAGTCGTTATCTTCCTTATAGTGCGATTTGGACAGAAGAACTTTCAAGGTACTTATTTGTATACTCTATCACCGCAGCGGCACCTCTTGCGATTCGGAAGAACGAATTTATTAAAGTAGATATGTTGTTAATGATGCTACCAGAAAAAACAAGAAGAATGTACGAGTGTGCGACGTATGCAATTGTAGCGGTATTTGGAATCGTTCTCTTTATTACAGGTATACAATTCTTTCAATTAGGGTTGGAATTCTCATCTCCTACGATTGGATTTCAAATGAGTTATGTATATATATCTGTACCGATCCTTGCGTTTTTAATCGTTCTTTACTCTATTTTATTTATCATTGATCAATTTACTTTACCAAAGTCAGAAGGTGAACAACTATGATGTCACTCCTTTTAGTGGGCACGTTTTTACTATTAATTATGATTGGTATTCCCATTGCGTTTAGTCTTGCGCTTGCATCGCTATTGTATCTATTCATTGCAGGTATTCCTTTAACGATTATTCCGCAGACGATGTTTTCAGGAATTAATTCCTTTGTTCTATTGGCTATTCCTGCTTTTATTCTTGCTGGTAATTTAATGAATGCTGGTGGGATCACAGAGAGAATTATTAACTTTGCAAACGCAGTTGTTGGACACATACGAGGTGGACTTGCACTAACAAATGTTGCATCTTCTCTTGGATTTGCAGGTATTTCTGGAACAGCTTTATCTGATACAGCAAGTATTGGTTCAGTTATGATTCCAGCAATGAAAAAACAAGGGTATGGTTCAGGATTCTCCGCTGCTGTAACTTCTATATCATCAACAGTTGGACCAATGTTACCACCATCTCTTCCAATGATCATTATTGGTACACTTGCAAGCGTCTCCATTGGTGATTTGTTTTTAGCTGGTGCCATTCCTGGTCTATTACTTGCAACTGGATTCTTAATCGTGACGTACATTATTTCGGTGAAACGAGGATATCCAAAAGGAGAGCGTCAATCTCTTTCAGTGGTTGGTAAGTCGTTTTTAGGCGCATTCTGGGCATTAATTATGGTTGTGATTATTCTATGGGGGATCCTAGGCGGATACTTTACGCCAACAGAAGCGGCTGTCGTATGTGTAATCTATGCTTTAATCATTGGTGGTTTTGTTTATAGAGAATTAAAGCTAAAGGATATTCCAGTGTTGTTGACTAACACTCTTAGTTCAACTGCTTCGATCCTATTACTAGTTGGATTTGCCAACTTGTTTGGTTGGATCCTGGTAAGTGAGGGAGTTCCTATTTTAGTTGCTGATGGCATTCTTTCGTTAACGGATAATCCATTTTTCGTCATCTTATTAATGGTTATCTTATTAATGTTTGTTGGTATGTTTATGGAAACAATCGCTGCACTAGTAATACTGTTCCCGGTTTTACTTCCGGTCGCGACAAGTGTTGGAATGGACCCAGTTCATTTTGGAGTGGTAATGGTCTTAACCTTAATGATCGGGCTGTCGACACCCCCAGTAGGAGTATGCTTATTTGTAGCTTCTAGTTTTGCAAAGGTCCGGATTGGACAAACCGTAAAAGAATTGATTCCATTCTTTGCAGTAGCAGTCATTGTTTTATTATTAGTGAGCTACATTCCACAATTGTCACTATTTTTACCAAGCTTATTTGAATAAGGAGCTGTTATAAATGCAAGCCATTACAGTACAAGAGCCAGGAAAGCTAGTCTTAGAAACAAGAAATAAACCTGAATTGAACAATACGACGGATGTATTAGTAAAAGTAAAAGCAGCCGGTATCTGTGGTTCAGATATACACATTTATCACGGAAGCAACCCATTTACAGTTTATCCAAGAGTCATTGGCCATGAAGTGGCAGGAGAAGTAGAGGCAGTTGGTGAAGAGGTAACAGAACTAAAAGTAGGAGACACGGTTGCACTTGAACCTATTTCATTTTGTGGAGATTGTTACGCTTGTAGGAAGGGTCGTCAAAATGTTTGTGATAAGCTAGAAGTGTATGGAGTTCATCAAGATGGTGGTATGAGAGAATGGATGGTGGCACCATCTAAAAAATGGCATAAACTTCATCCATCTATTTCATTTGAATCAGCAGCGCTTATTGAGCCATTAACAATTGGTGCACAGGCAACAACACGTGGAGGTGTTGAGTCTGGTGATACGGTTTTAATCATGGGAGCGGGGCCAACAGGCTTAAGTTGCTTATTAATGGCGAAACAAAAAGGAGCCAAGGTTTTTATCTCAGATTTTAATCAATCAAGGCTTGACTATGCACAAAGCATTGGTGCAGACTTTGTTTTGAATGCTGGAGAACAAGAAGTAGAAGATGTAATTAAACAAGAGACAAACGGTGAAATGGTAAATGTGGTAATAGATGCTGTAGGTACAGCAGAAACCTTTGCTCAAGCGGTTACATTAGCTTCTGTTGCTTGGTTCAATTGTAGCACTTGGATTTAATGAAACCCCGTCTCCGATCGCTTCATTGATGATCACTAAAAAGGAATTAACCATTGTAGGGTCTCGTCTGCAAGCGAACAAATTTCAAGAAATTGTCGAGAAGGTGAATCATGGTGAGCTAAAACCGGAGGAAATGATCTCGCATCGTTTTCACGCATCTGAGATACATGAAGCCTTTGAATTACTCGAACAACAACCTAACAACGTTCGTAAAGTGGTCCTAACATTCTAAAAAACAAAGAGAGGATGAGTTTACTATGAAAATGACATTTAGATGGTATGGAGAAAATAATGATTCAGTTACATTAGAGCAGATAAAACAGATTCCAGGAGTAGAAGGCCTTGTATGGGCTTTGCATGACTTACCAGCTTGGTGAGGTATGGCCAGTTGATAAGATTAAGGAAATAAAACGTCAGGCCGATGAGTACGGTTTCCATCTTGACGTTGTAGAAAGTGTCAATGTACATGAGGATATCAAATTAGGTCTTCCTTCAAGAGAACAGTATATTGAGAACTATAAACAAACCATTGTTAATCTGGCAGAAGTGAACGTTAAGGTAATCTGCTATAATTTTATGCCTGTCTTTGACTGGACAAGAACGGATCTCTTTAAAGAGATGGGGGATGGTTCCACGGCCTTATTCTATGAAAAGAGTAAAGTAGACTCAATGGATCCTAAAGAACTAATTCGCCAAACAACTAGTAACTCTGCATTTACAATGCCTGGTTGGGAACCTGAACGTCTAGCTGGAATTGAACAGTCCTTTGATCAATACAAAGGCATGACTGAGGATCAGCTTTGGGACAATCTACAGTATTTCCTTGAACAGATTCTACCAATTTGTGAGCAGCATGATATCAAAATGGCGATTCACCCGGATGATCCACCGTGGTCTGTATTTGGACTTCCACGAATTATTACAAGTGAGAAGAACATTGAAAGATTAATTTCTCTTTCTGATAGCCCATCTCATAATATTACGCTTTGTAGTGGATCACTTGGAGCAAACCCGGCAAATGATATACCAAAAATTATTCGTCGTTTTCACGACCGGATTCCATTTGCCCATATTCGTAATGTAAAAGTGTATGATAATGGAGACTTTATTGAAACGTCTCATCGTTCGCAGGATGGATCGGTTGATATAGCAGATGTTGTCAAGGCCTATCATGAGAATGATTTTACTGGTTATGTTCGTCCAGATCATGGGAGACATATTTGGAATGAAGAATGTCGCCCTGGCTATGGCTTATATGATCGTGCTCTTGGTATAATGCATTTGTGGGGACTTTGGGATGCATATGAGAACGTGAAGACCGGAGGCAAATCATAATGCTACCAAACTATAAATCATTGGCTGGAAAAGTAGCTGTTGTAACTGGTGGAAGCGGTGTCTTGTGTAGTGAGATGGCAAGAGAGCTTGCTAGACAAGGAATGAAAGTAGCGATCTTAAATCGTTCTGCGGAAAAAGGAAAAGCACTTGAATCAGAAATTCGCGAATCAGAGGGAACGGCCTTAGCTGTTTCCTGTGATGTTTTAGATGAAGCTAGTATTCTCGCAGCAAGTGAGGAGATTCTTGCGACACTTGGACCTTGTCATGTGTTAGTTAATGGAGCTGGTGAATCACCCTGATGCAATCACAAGTAAGGAAACGTTCTCAAGCGAAGACATAACAGATCCAGAAGTGAAAAGTTTTTTTGATATGACCATGACTGGATTTGACCATGTCTTTAAGTTGAATTTACTTGGAACCGTTTTACCTACGCAGGTTTTTGCCAAACAGATGATTAATCAAGAGGGTGCAACCATTATTAACATCTCATCAATGAGTGCACCTTCACCGATGACTAAAGTTCCTGCCTACAGCGCAGCAAAAGCCGGAATTGATAATTTCACTCAATGGCTGGCTGTCCACTTTGCAGGTGCTGGCATTCGTGTAAATGCAATTGCACCAGGTTTCTTTTTAACAGAACAGAATCGAAATCTTTTAACGAATCCAGATGGTAGCTTAACGGAACGTGCGGAGAAAATCATTGCTCACACGCCAGTAGGACGCTTTGGAAAGCCAGAGGATCTATTAGGTACTCTACTTTGGTTAGCTGATTCAGAAAGCTCAAAATTTGTAACCGGTATTATCGTTCCGGTAGATGGTGGATTTATGTCTTATTCAGGTGTATAGAGAGGAGAGGTATAGAAGATGGGTGCAGATGTCGTAACATTTGGGGAAACGATGGTTTTGCTTGAAGCAGGAACCAGTGGTCCTCTAAGGTATGTCGATACATTTACCAAACGATTTGGTGGAGCTGAATCCAATGTTGCAATTGGATTAGCTAAGCTTGGACACCAGTCGCTCTGGATGAGTAAGGTTGGACAGGATGAATTTGGTGAATTCCTCATTCAGAAAATTAGAGGAGAAGGTGTAAATACTGACTATGTTAAATCATACTCAGGTGCACCAACCGGCCTTTATTTTAAAGAAATGCGCAGACCAGGTGATCAGCGCGTAGCTTACTATCGAAGTGGCTCTGCTGCGAGCTTTTTTAATGCAGATGATTTAGATGAAACACAAATTGCCAGTGCAAAAATTCTCCACTTAACCGGCATTACAGCACTACTAAGTGAATCATGTCGCCAAGCAATGTTTAAAGCGATTGAAGTTGCGAAGGCAAATGGTGTCCTTGTATCCTTTGATCCTAATTTACGTTTTACTTTGATGGGTCAACTGGGTGAAGAAGGAGCTCGTCAAGTTATGCGTGACATTGCATCAAAAGCTGATCTTGTTATGCCAGGGCTCGATGAAGCAGAATGGTTATACGGGACAAGTGATGAAATGGAAATTGCTAATCTATTATTTGAATCTGGCGTGAAGAAAGTCGTTATTAAAAACGGTGGAGAGTATTCGTTTTTTGCAGAAGCAGGTGGTGATTCAGGGCGAATTCCAAGCTTTGAAATCAAACAAATTGTTGATGCAATTGGAGCTGGAGATGGTTTTGCCGCAGGTGTTTTATCAGGCATTCTAGAAGAGAAAAGTCTCGAACAGGCCGTTCATTTTGCTGCTGCAGTTGGCGCTCTTGTCATCAGTTCTCCAGGTGATGTTGAAGGATTACCAACTCGTATGGAAGTAGTAGAATTTATCGAGCAAAAAGAAGGAAATTCAGGAGGTGTATTACGATGAGTAGATTTGATACATTAATTAGTTCGGGTGTTGTGGCTGTTATTCGTAAACAGCCTAGAGAACACATCGTGTCTATTTCAAAAGCCTTGGTCAATGGCGGTGTTTCAGGATTAGAAGTTACGATGGATTCAGACGACGCACTAGGGGCAATTGCTGAGCTTCGTACACAGTTTGGTGAAGAAGTAGTTATTGGTGCAGGAACAGTAATAGATGCTGAGCAAGCAGTAGCAGCTATTCAAGCCGGAGCAGAATTTATCTTTGCTCCAATTCTTAATGAGCCAACTATTCGCGCAGCTAAACGCCATGGCAAGATCATGATTCCAGGAATCTTTACACCAACCGAAGCTCAACAAGCTGTTGAGTGGGGAGCTGACATGGTTAAAGCCTTCCCAGCAGATGTGTTAGGTGCAGCATTTATCAAAGCGGTAAAAGGCCCACTTTCTCATATTCAAATCATGCCTACAGGCGGAGTGAATTTAGACACAATCGATGAATTTATCAAAGCCGGAGCAACAGCAGTTGGCGCAGGCGGACCATTGTTACGCAAAGATTTAATTGAAGCGCAAGATTGGCAAGGACTAGAGCAACACGCCGCTGCATTTGTTGGACAAGCAAAGAAAAGTTTAGGTAAATAATCTAGATAATACATAACCTTTTGTTTGGAGAAATCCAAGCGAAAGGTTTTTTTGATACGTTAAAAAGTCGGAGGAGATAGGAGAGGAGATCTAATTGATAAGCCGTATCGTAACATATCAGCTTTAATAGAATACCTTCTTTTCGAGCACGTCCAATGCTTTCTTGATTTCTTCTAAGTCCTGAGCGGAGGCGTGTTCAATTTTTTTATTAAAAAGCAGTTCGATCTCGCTAAATATTTCTGACATCATCCTTTTGCCTTCCACAGATAAAACGATCGTATGTTTACGACCATCTTGTTTATCCATCACTTTTTCAATTAAATTCATAGCATGCAATTTCTTAAGTTCTCGGCTCGTATTAGGTAGAGAGATATGCTGACAATCGCTGATTTCACTCGGATTCACAGGTTGTGAAACAAATACATATTCCATAATCCCATATTGTACTGACGTTAAGGACCGGCTGCGGACATTTTTAGTAATCTCATGTTTTACTTCATGTACAGATGCTGTAAATGCAATAAAACGGTTAAAAAGAGTGCTACTCATAAAAATCACCTCATAAAAAATGTATCAAATTAAATATCAAAAAACAATTATCAATTGACAACTAAAATGCAGGTAGGATATGATCTAGTTATCAAATGACAACTAATTGAGGTGAGCTATGAATTTATTAATTATATATACCCATCCGAATCACAAAAGCCTATGCTACTCTTTCTTAGAGAATGTTCTTAAAGGTGCGGAGGAAAATTCAAACATTAATCATGTTCATGTTCTTGATTTATATGAGGAGCAATTTGATCCTATTTTACGTTTTAATGAAAAGAAAAGGCGCAGGGATATGCATAGAGATCCTAATCTTGAAACGTATCGGCTTCAGCTTCTATGGGCAGACAAAATCATTTTCATTTACCCCATATGGTGGGGACGCCCTCCTGCAATGCTATTAGGGTTTATTGATCAGATGTTTGCTTCAAATTTTGCATACAAAGATATAGGGAAGATACTTCCGGAAGGTCTCCTGAAAGGAAAATCAGTTATCTGTATTTCTACGATGAAAGGTCCAAAACACTACCCGCTATTTCTTTTAAATAATGCTCATAAAGTATTGATGAAAAAAGCACTTTTTAACTACGTTGGAATTAAGAAGGTTAAATTCATTGAATTCGGTAATATGGAGGGAGCAAATAAAGGACAGAACAAGAAGTTACAACTTGTTTATCAACATGTTAAAAAGCTTGTTATATAAGATTTAAATTTTAAAATGAAGAAAGTGCTTTATTAAACGCCCGTTGAGAATAAAGGGGCCATGTTTGTTCCGTTTCTACTTATCATACACCAATTTCTTACTATCTAACGTTTACACTATCTAAAACGATGAACAGTTTTAGTGCATGAGTATGTAATGGAGGATCCAAGAATATGAATCCACCAAGTAAACTAATTAACAACGATTGTTGTTATAGTTATTATTGTTGTAATAGCCATTACCATTACTATATCCATTGCCATTACCATTTCCGTTGCTATAACCTTTTTCTACAAATCCTGCACCAACGATGATTAATAGGATAAACAGGATTAAGACAAGTGCGAAACCAGGGTCTTTCTTTTTGTCATCATGTTTTTTGCATTTATCATGTTTATCATCATGTTTATCATCATGTTTATGACATTTGTCGTGCTTGTCTTTGCCGTTTCCTCCCCATTTATCATCATGTTTATATTCATTAAATTCCATTGTGATTGCCCCTTTCGAAGTTGTATTGATGGTACACTTCTATACTATGAGCATGGAAATAAGATGACTGGGGAAATCTACTGAGGGTTTCACACAATTTAGTAGGACTTTAATTTTCTTTTTGCCGTTAGTAGACGATAATCTATTTGGTGGAGTGAACTCTCGACCTCAAGAACTAGTTTATATACTAACCTTATCAACCTTGTTAAAAATGAATGTTCCAAAGTCTTTTACCTTTATTTCAACAGGAAAAAAGCTAGCAGGTTGATCAGAGAAAAACCAGATCCGATTGCTTTTAACAATAATGAATAAACCTTCTACATCACCAAGCGGAGAAAAATCCTCAGTGCCTTGTCGCGAATTTTCAATACCTATTTTATTAATTTGTTTTGCAATTGTTTGGACTTGATTTGTTACAATGCCTATTTCACTAATATTAATGATTTGATCTGAGTTAAAATGGGAGTGACTTTTTTGAATGGAGTCATGTTGCCTAGCAATAAACTCTACAATATTACCAGCCGGGTCTGTGAAATAAACAGCATATGCATTCCAATTCTTGAAGAAGACTTCGTCCGTTTCATTATGTGTGTTTAGATTTGTAATAGACCTAATCCATGATTTGGCTTCGCGAAATTTATTTCTAGGGATGTTCATCGCGAAATGATAAAAAGGATCTGTATCATCATTATTCTTTTTGAACTCCAGAATAGAGGCTCCTATTTGGACAGAAAAAGATTTGGCTCGGTCACCCCGTAATGGTAGTTGTAATCTCTCGTGATAAAATTCCTTCATCTCTTTTAGGTTATTCGTTAACAATGTTAGTGTTTGTATTTTCATATGAAGATCTCCTTATTTATATTGATATCACTAGTATAAGTATGTTGGGTTGAAACGAAATCAGTCATAGAGATGGTTGGGTCTACATCTTTTGAATGAACATCTGTAAAATATAAAGACGTAAATTGGTAAATGTAGTAATATAAATAGTGTATACGCCTCTGTAGCTCTAGAAGGGAAGAGCGCCGGAAAACAATTGTGAAGCCGGGTCGCAAGGTAAGGGTTTCAGAAGCACCGAAAAGCAAATCAGCTGAGGCAGGTGAAATTCCTAGCCGGTGAAAGTCCGTAGGGAAGCGTGTTCCCCCTAGCCTATGCTTACGAGAGGAGTGCGGGTTCGAATCCCGCCGGAGGCATTTATAGGTACTGAAGTGGAACGAAGAGGTAGTGTTCGTTCCTTTTTTTGTTGTATAGTTTAGAGTAGCGATAGAAGGCCAAATTGGAGCGATGGAGAAGAAAGTGAAACGATAGAAGGCCAAATTGGAGCGATGGAGAAGAAAGTGAAACGATAGAAGGCCAAATTGGAGCGATGGAGCCAGAAGTGAAGCGATAGAAGGCCAAATTGGAGTGATGGAGCCGAAAGTGAAACGATAGAAGGCCAAATTGGAGCGATGGAGCCAGAAGTGAAGCGATAGAAGGCCAAATTGGAGTGATGGAGCCGAAAGTGAAGCGATAGAAGGCCAAATTGGAGCGATGGAGAAGAAAGTGAAACGATAGAAGGCCAAATTGGAGCGATGGAGAAGAAAGTGAAACGATAGAAGGCCAAATTGGAGCGATGGAGCCAGAAGTGAAGCGATAGAAGGCCAAATTGGAGTGATGGAGCCGAAAGTGAAGCGATAGAAGGCCAAATTGGAGCGATGGAGCCAGAAGTGAAGCGATAGAAGGCCAAATTAAAACGATGGAGCCGAAAGTGAAGCGATAGAAAGCCAAATTGAAACGATGGAGCCAGAAGTGAAACAATAGAAAATAAAATTTACTTAATATGAACACGTTCTAAGCAGGAGGGGTTATGTCTACATTAAAAGCATACATATATACAATTTTAGGTGCGTCATGCTGGGGCTTGATAGGGCTCTTTGTTGATCCTCTTTATCAAGAAGGGTTTACTGCATGGGAAGTGGTGGCCATTCGAGGTATTTTTACGTTTGTTTTTTTAATTATATTCATGGCCATTTGGTTTAGATCTCATCTGAAAACAAGAATACGTGATCATTGGATCTTTGCTGCTTCAGGAATTTGCAGCATTGCATTTTTTAATTATTTTTACTTTGAAGTATTTGCTCGCTCAAATTTATCTCTCGCCGTAACTCTTTTATATACTGGGCCGATGTTTGTGGCATTGCTTTCCAGAGTTTTCTTTAAAGAACTGCTAACAAAGAATAAAATAGCAGCACTTGTCTTATCTCTAATGGGCTGTGCGTTTGTTGTACAACTATTGCCATCTGGAACATCAAGTATTCCAGGCACAGTCATTTTAATGGGTGTTCTTTCAGGGTTCTTCTATGCTCTATATAGCATTTTTACTAAACCTATTACAAAACGGTATTCACCGTTAACGATTACGACCTATACTTTTTTATATACAAGCGTGTTTATGTTACTTGCAAGTCCTATTACTGAAAAAGCCTCACTATTCGTGAGTCCATCTGTATTAGTACCGGCTATTCTCCTTGCACTCGTATCAACAGTGGGTGGGTATGTATTTTATACAACGGGACTTAAGCATCTTGAGGCAAGCAAAGCCTCAATTCTTGCAACGATTGAACCAGTTGTAGCAGTTATTTCAAGCGTTCTATTTCTTAATGATTACTTAGATGTATGGCAGCTTGCTGGAATTTTGGCTGTGCTATACTCTGCTGTGCTTGTAAGTAGGAGAGGACGAAGGGTAGTTGCAGGAGAAAAGGTAGCTTAGGATTTACTGATAAGAAGTGAGGGTTCAATTTGGAAAGAGTTAAAATAAGACGACCGCTAAACTCTGATAGACAAGAAATTCATAATCTTTTTAAAGATGTCATCAAAGACACGTTTGCAAGAGAGGGCCTTTCCAAACTTGTTGATGATCAACAAGGAGAACTAAAAACAAAAATTCAATATCTAAAAAGCGATTTAGAAAATTGCAAAGAAAAGCGTCAATTTCTACTTGCCATAGATAATGCAGAAGATAAAATCATCGGAACGATAGAATATGGAAAACCGAATGAACTCATCCAAAATATAATAAATGAAGATCTGGTCAAATACCCTGAGATTGGCACTATATTCGTTCTTCCCACATATCAAGGAAATCATATAGGGTCTAAATTAATTGAAACTTTACTCAAAGACATAAATAATCATGATTTCCACGGGTATTGTTTAGACAGTGGATATAGACGATCACAACTCATTTGGACAAAAAAATTTGGAGCTCCTAATTATGTTTTGAATAATTATTGGGGAGAAGCAAATCACCACATGGTATGGAAGAAAGACTTGTAGTGATTCTAGAAGAAAATCTACAAACTCATGTGGTGAGTTGTGGAACCATCCCTACCAAATAAGGAGACAACATCATGCCACAACCAACTAGTCATACTTACCATATTGCTATGACAGAGACCATTGCTTGGAAGTCTTAGATACGGATTTAAAGGAGCAGGTCGAGCAAATCATACATTTATTGCTTTTGATGATTATTTTGCTTATGGTCCGATTTGGAATCTTCATGAAAAAGCAGGTGTCATAGCACGTTACAAATGGATGGAACGAATGCGACATAGTACTAGCTATAAGCAGGGCTACACAAGGTTTTATGAAACTCAGAACGATATTCAACAAATTCCAGCAGGTTCAGATGTAATGATTTGGACAGGAAATAATGCAACGGAGCAGGTTGGTTATTTGTTTGCCATGTATCTATTAAAAAATCATACTTCAAATGTTAGAAGTATAAATACATCAGATTATTATCACGAGCTTTTTCCGCAAATGCGTGATGAGCAATTTTATCCACAAATAAGCTCAGAAATATTGCCTGAGCAGCTGCGAATGATGTTTGCAGAGCATAAATTAGATTCAATCGCTATAGAAATCAGGAAGAAACTTGAAGATGAATGGCTGAGGAGATCTGAATCAGAAGATGTACTCAGAGTCTGGAGAGAAAATTCATTGTTGAATGTACCAGAAGATGCACTGGACGAAGACATCTTAAACATAGCTTGGTTATTACATCATGAAAATGATCAGGATGAATTTATGAAAGCAATTAAATTAATTGCTCATGCGGTAGGTGAATTCGATCAATTACCTAGTGATACATTTATCGAATATCGGATAAAAGCGCTTATTCATCAAGGTAAGCTGTTAATGAGAGGAACATATCATCAAATGTGGACGTACGAAGTGATGCCTTTATGACTGAACTGGAGAGATCTATTTTATCTGCCAATTATGATTCAGCTGAGTTACTTTATCGTGAGATGAGCTTTGATACGTTTTCGAGTACAATGATTGTGGGTGCATTTGATCAACCATCATTTAGTTATTATACTTTTCTTGCTAGTTTACTTATCAAACAAGAAGAGGTAAGGATTCACCATTTGGCAGTAGAATTGCTTATTCTTCCTCTATGCCACATAGAAGGAGCCTACTTTTCAGCACTTTACCATGTGAGAAAAATCCTATATTTAACGAATGGTAAGGATTTAGCAGGCATGGAAATGTTACTTTTCTTAAGTGAAGTTCCTGATCAGGTAGTGGCGAAAGAAGAAGCTTCTCAAGTTGCGCAGGTACTTCTTACGTTGGATCATTCAAATCAAATAGCACGTGAGTATGTAAAAAATTTAAAGGCACAAGAAAAAGAATAGAAGGCGACCATTTTAAAAACAGTAAATGAACTGACCATACTATCTGAATTTTGTTAATCTATGATAAAGGAGATGTTCAAATTGATCAAAACTGGTGTATGTTCCGTGACCTTCCGAAAAGAGTCAGTTGATACAATTATAAAGAGAACAAAGCAGGCGAATTTAGATGGCATTGAATGGGCTGCTGATGTACATGTTCAGCCTGGAGATAGCCAGCAAGCAGAATGTGTAGCTAGAAAGATGAAGGAAGCTGGTCTAGAGGTGTTGTCTTACGGTTCGTATTATCGTGCGAGAGCTACGGAGAATGGCAACTCGTTTGAAACGATTCTTCAAACAGCTAAACAGCTTGGAGCCCCATCTATTAGAATATGGGCGGGAATAAAGGGGTCTGAAGAAGCATCTGAGAAAGATCGACAACAAGTAACAGCTGACATTCAACGTATTGCTGAGCTAGCTCAAGCACAAAAAATTGCTGTACATATTGAGTATCATGGTGGAACACTTACCGATACAAGTGAAAGTGCCAAACAATTAGTAGAGGATATTAATCATAATAACGTTAAGTTGTATTGGCAACCAGCTGTTGGTATAGAAGTATCAGAACGAGTAAAAGACATCCAAATAGTAAAACCATTCTTAAAGCATGTTCATGTTTTTTATTGGCAAGAACAGGATAGGCTTCCTTTAGCAGAGGGAGTGGGGGCCTGGAGACAATACTTGCATCATCTTCACTTAAAAGATCCTCATGAAGACCAAGCATTTTCTATTAGAGTTTGTCCAGGATGAAGATCCCGAGCAGTTTCAAGAGGATGCACAGGTGCTCTTAGAGCTTATGTCAGAATTCGAATTGAGAGCGCATTCATAAAATTTGATGTGTAAGAAGAGGTGAATGTAATGAGTGAACTGAATAAGCTGAGCCCGATCAAGGCAGCAGAACAATTTATCAATGACTATTTTCGAGATTGTCAAGGAGCTTTGTTAGCAGGTAGTGTTGTTAGAGGTGAGGCAACAGAAACCTCGGATCTTGATATCGTGATATTTGATAAACATCTTACATCATCTTACAGACAGTCGTTAGTGAAATATGATTGGGCGATAGAGATCTTTGTTCATAGTCCAACCTCTTATAAACATTTTTTTAAATTGGATTTTGAACTAGCGAGACCATCTATGCAAAGAATGGTTTCGGAAGGAATAATCATAAAAGATGATGAAATCCTTGCATCCATAAAACAAGAAGCTACGGATCAATTAAATAAGGGACCTGAAGAATGGTCAATAGAAACAATAGATACAAAACGTTACTTTATTACGGATGCATTAGATGATTTTATAGGTTGCTCTAATCGAGCTGAGGAATTATTTATAGCAAATACACTTGCTGAGTTAGTAAGCGAATTTGTTCTAAGAACTAACAAACAATGGACTGGTGCATCAAAATGGGTGATTCGTTCATTGAGAAACTATGATGAGGTGTTCACTGATCAATTTGTCAAGGCGTTTGATATGTTTTATAAAAACGGAGACAAAAATCTAGTAATCCATCTAGTCGATGAAACATTGGAGCCATTTGGAGGTCGATTGTTTGATGGCTTTTCACTAGGTAAAAACTAAATTAAAAGCGGGCAATAACTGTGATTAAACGGCTATGATAAGGTAGTCGTTTTTAAATGATCTGAAAAATATAAGCTGAAACGCTCTGCTAGCTTCGCACGTATACTACTTTGACCATTTGATTCGTTTTTATAAGATCAGTTAATTGGAAAATAATCGTTTAGGAGATTAGTTGATGAGGCAATTAAAACCACAAAAAGGGAAATCAATTGTGATTCCTTTAGGCGGCATTCTGGTTATGATCCCTGTAATTATTATAAGTGTCATACTTATTATTGGTTTGGTTCAATACAATCCAAATCTTGAGCAAGCGGATGCATTAATGGAAGAGGCTCAGCTATCACAACAACAAGCAGAATCGATTGATCAATATTTTCTCTTACCTAATGGTCATGCGCTTTCAGTCTCGTATGAGCATGAAGAGATGATGCTTCATGAGATTGATCCAAAGACAAGTGCGCTCATTCATTCTGAAAAATTAGATACTGATATCTTTAATCGTTTATTTACTTCTTATCAACAGGATGGATTAGTTTTGATCACAAAAGCAGCAAAGGATCATAGACTATTAGCCTATTATTATGAAAGTGGGCAAGGCTTGGTTACATTAGATATTCCAGAAACAAAAGTAGATGGTTTTCTAGAAAATCATGTTCTTGTATCGGGAAATTCAATATACATAACAGGTCTCGATGATTCAAATACCCATCTTGCTTTTATGATTAATGATACTACATTCGAGAACATCCCACTTATGGATGATGAACGAATAGTTGATCTAGTGGAGGTTGGTTTCTATAAAATTGGTTCGTTTAAGAACTTACAGCCAGCATTGGAGCTGACACTTTATGATCGATCTTCATACATCATGAGCTTATCAGATAATGTAGATGAAAGGTTTCTAGTCTCTGCCTCTAATTCACAGTGGGAAACGGAGCAGAAGCTGTGGTCTCATTATTACCAATCAGGTGATGCTGCCATGCGATTGGATGGTGAGAAATTTGCTCAATTTGATTTACTAACTGGTCGTTATATAAATGATATTGAAACACCACAGCTTATCTATTATCCAGAGTTGTTTCAGCTTGGTGAGGACCAAACGCTAGCTCTTGGTCGAGAGACGGTGAATGAAACAGCTCCAATGATTGGATACCTTTATAATCGATCTGGTGAAAAGCTTCAAGCAGATCTAACACCACAGCTACAAGAGGTTACCTCACAGATTCTTTTCACAGAGCCGGTCTTCTCAGCTCAACTAGTAGATGATAACCTGTATCTTTCTTCATCGGACCAAGCTAGTGTCATCAACATCAAAGAGCAAAAGATAAACTACGTAACAGATTTCACATTTCAACAAACATTTTCGAATGTAGCTTATGAAAAAGAAAAGCAGGCAGAACAGCTAATAAACGAAGGTAGCACATTTTCACTAGACAAAGTGGTACCGTACGTAAAAGATGATGAAGCTGTTCAGGTAATGGGAATTTTTATGGTGATTTGGATTGCCGTCCCATTAGCTATTATTCTTATCATTACTCATTTGATGAAACGCAAGTCCCGTAAAATACAAAAAATTTATGATAATGGGGGCGTGGTGGTGCAAGCGACAATCCTTCAATTAAGACAAACTGGTCTATTTATTAATGAACAGCCTCAGGTCCTCATGCGTGTTCAATTTGTTCATCTAAACAAGAAAATGGAACAAGAAATAAAAAAAGTTGTTAATCTCATCTCACCACCTAAACCAGGAGATACAATTGAATTGTTATATGACCCAAGGAATGAGAAGGTTTATGTGATTGATTAATGTATAGTTGTTGCACTTGGCATTCTAGTTTGGAGAATAAAAAGAGAAAAAGCTATAGCTATCTAACAAGAAAAAACCATACTAATCTCAGTATGGTTTTTCCTGTATTTAAGCAATTCCTTGCTTCTCTTCCCGAGGTTTACGATGAACAAGTTTTCGAAATAGGTGATCCATCGGTCCGTTTAATTGCTTTTTCTCAAGTATAGTGGCAATTAACAGAGCCAACAGCCAGATACCAAAAGCAATGGACCAGCTTACAGTTAATCCAAATGTCTCACCTAAATTCAGTGTATAGGTAGAGAGGAATACAACTAATAAGGCTTCATTTAGCATGAAAAAGGTGAGAGAGCGTTTGCCGAGGGCTGTGATTGGTCGAACAAAGAGTTCCTTCTGTATTAGCTTTGGACCAATTAAGCCAAATATAGCTGCATAACTTACCCCGCCAATAATGCCAGTAATCATATGCAAGGAAAAAATTAATCCGCTAAATAGTGGACCGAGTTCAATGATTCCATTGCTGTAAAGGGCTTGAGGGATTGCGCCTAAAATGGACACGGTTATGCCTATAATCGCTACTTTTTTCAATAATGGCTTGTGATCAGGTTGTTCATTTAAGAGCTTTTTCCTTCCTGCCCATATGCCAAGTAGGAGGGAGACAACTATAGGTAAGGCAAGGTTCCCAAGAAAGGGTCCACCAGTTATAAATTGCATGAATTGGCTGCTTAGATTCTCACTATACGAGGTGTAAGTGAGTTGAAGTGCATTTTCTTCTTGTAGCATGACCGCCATACTTCCCCACATGACTGGTAAGATGACCACAAAGAGTGCTGAAATAATCGCAATCGCTCGCTTAAGTACTTTATCGCTTTTAAAAATGAGCCAGGTAATACAGAGTAGAGCCGCTCCGTAGATTGCTAGAATATCTTGGCCACCAACGATTACAGATAAAAAGAATCCAAAAATCATCAAATATAAAGCCCTTCTATATAGAGACATTTTGGCATCACGTATGGTTCTATTTCTTTTAAGGTAGCTTGCTACGATTAGGGTCAATCCATAACCAAAAAGAAACGCAAACATAGGTCTTGCACGATTATCAACAACAAAAACGGAGATGTAATTTAAGATTGTATCCATCGAATGCATGCTTTCAGGTCGACTGAGTAAAGTGCTACCTGCATACAAAGAAGCATGAGCTAACGCAACTAAAAGCAGCATCATACCGCGAGCTAAGTCTAATGAGATAAAACGTTTTGTATGTAATGAGTTATGTGTCATCTTGAGTGGACATTCCTTCCTTTTCGACTAGTAATAAAGACCAATGATAAGAAACCAATGGTAGCATCAATTAGATTCTACAGTCAAAAACTTTGTGGTACTACTGATATAAATGATCTGAATGAACTTAGTACTCTTTAGTACTATTATCATATAAGACATTTTTTTGTATCATGTTAAAATGACCAAAGGAAGAATGAAGGAGAGATACAGGATGAAAAAAACTCAAATTATTCATACAGCATTTCAACTTTTTACTGAAAAAGGGTACGCGGCAACGAGCATCCAAGAAATTGTTAGTATATGCAAAATGTCAAAAGCGACTTTTTATCATTATTTTTCTTCTAAAAAAGAATTATTTTATGAACTTTTGCAGTTTCGCGATGAATTATTTGAAAGTCAGTTGCAGGTATTAGATCAAGAAACATCTCCAAATGTCCGTTTTCGAAAACAAACGGAGTTATATATAGAAAGTCTTCATACGAATAGAACTCTTTTTCTTTTGGCTCCTTTTGTTGTGGAACAGGAGGAATTTATTGAGCTAGAAAAAGGGATTAAGCGATTTAAAATCAAAACCTATAAACGGTTAGATTTCATGCTATCTAGTGTATTTAAATTGAATCAACAATCTAATAGATGGGATATTGTTTTGCTGTATGATGCCTTAATTAGGGAATATGTTGAGATTGGATCTTATCATTCTGAGTATCTTGATATTCCGTATGCAGCTCAATGTGTGGAACAGTATCTGGATTTGCTAGTTGAAAATGAAATGGAACCGATGTTATCCTCGGAGCTTATGGAGAAGTTGACTGAATCAAATCACTTTGAAGAAAAAGCATGTGTAGGTGAAAGTCGATTAGCTTATATTCTAATTTCACTTGAAGAAAAATTGAATCAAATCTATCTATCAGAAATTGAACGAACAGCTTTTATCGGGAATTTGGATATGTTAAAAGAGAAATTAGAAGAAGAGCAACCACAACTTGTCATCATGAACTCAATTCTTGGTTTATTTGAGCATAAAAGTGAGCTCGTTGATATAGTCAATCAAATAAAAAAAGTGATTGGAGAAGAGAAGGGCCTATCTATTTAAATAAGGATGTTTAAGAGTAGGGTGATTTAAGTGAGTGCATTTAAATTAGCATCAGAAATTCTATTGTTCCTGATGGTGGTTGTCCTAATGGTCGCTATTATTAGAGTGATTGTATCAAGATATCTTACTGGTTTTTATGAGGGGGTTTTTCGTAAATCACACAGTTTATATAAAAAGATATTCAAGGATTCTAAATAAGAGGCAGCATCGATAAATCGTTAGCTCATTACACGGAACGAAGTGAACAAAAGTCATTGTTCACTTCGTTTTTATTTCGTTATGAATCATACTGAATTTTTTCATCCACACTTCCATCTTGTTTGTGTATGATTAGCTGGGTTCCTTTATTTTTTGCGATTTCTTTTCCACGTGTTATTGCTTCCTCTTTTGTGTCTAACACTTCTGAAGGCTGATCGGCTCCTTCTGCTTGGACCGCCCAACCACCGTTAGAATGAGGAGTAACAAATTGAGGCACTTCGTTTAATTCTGGACGAGAAGAGCTTGAGCGGTTAGGGTTTGGTTTTACATGTCCGTTTTTTATAAATGAATCGATTTCATTATTACTTGCATTAGCATGCCATTCTTTAGCTTGCTTTGTTGCTATAGGAAGGGCATCGCCTTCTTTATATCCGTCATCTAGCATACTGTTTGCAATCTCAATGGCTTTTTTTCGAGTGGCCTTATCAAGGTTCTTTAATGAACTAGGATAATCGTTAAGTGTCCAAGGCATGGCGAATCCTCCTTAGTTAATTATGTTTATCATCTATTTCCGTTTTTAATTTAAATAAAACCAATTCATCTTTTCAAGAAGGAAAAGTAAGAATTAAGTTGAACTTAGTACAAAAGGAATCGAGGTGAATGGTATTGGAATTAAACAAAGCAAAATTGAGAGCTGAAATGCCTGATAAAGCATCAACTATTCTAGATTCTCGAACGCTTCATGCATCACACAAAAGATTAGCCCAATTGTTAACAAAAGGAATGACTGTCCTTGATATTGGATGTGGTACGGGAGCAATAACAAAGGATATTGCGGAGGTAGTTGGGGAAACTGGTCGTGTAGTTGGAGTTGATAGTAATCCATTGTTAATAGAAAAGGCAGTTGAGTTGTATAATGAAGTCCCTAACTTAACATTTGAAATAGGAGATATTTATAACCTGAGTTATGCAGATGAATTTGATATTGTAACTTCAGCACGCGTCCTACAATGGTTATCAGAGCCAAAGGAAGCATTGCGTAAGATGATTCATGCAGCAAAAACAGGTGGAAACATTATTGTGCTTGATTACAATCACGAAAAATTAATGCTGAAACCGCAGGCCCCAGAAAGCTTTTACACTTTTTATAAAGCTTTCTTACAGTGGCGAACTGATGCAGGCATGAATAATATGATTGCTGATCAGCTTGAGGATATGTTTACAGAACTAGGTATTCACAAAACGAATGTTATCTCTCAACATGAATCAGTATCTAGGGTGGATAGTAATTTTCATCATCAAATTACGATTTGGGCTGACGTCATGGCAAGTAGAGGTGTACAAATGGTGAGGGACGGTTTTTTCTTAGAGGATACCCTTATCTCTACTGAGAAAGAGTATAGAAAATGGATCGATCAAGATGCAGAAACACAAATTATGTACTTATTATCGGTAGAAGGTATTAAAACGGAATGAATGGATCCAACCACATCTTAATTAGGTGTGGTTCTTTTTTTCTACATATCAACCTCATACTTTTATCCTGCTCACTCAATCATAGTAAAGGACTAAAGTTTTACGATAATCGCAGTTTTTATTAAAAACTATGTCACGTTTTATCACATAAATCACCAAGTTTTGAGAATGTCTCGTTATGATTGGAGAAGATTGAATAGATTCTGAATATTTAAGGAGTTTACTCATGCCAACAGAGACTAAGAGACAGAGAATTGTGTGGATAGGAAATGGAATGGCTGGAATGCGCTCTGTAGAAGAGTTGTTGAAGATATGTCCAGACTCCTTTGATCTAACTATTATTGGGGAAGAGCCAGTCAGGAGCTATAATCGGATTCTACTTTCTTCTGTTTTACAGGGGGAAGAATCAATAGACGGAATTCACACTCAGACAAATGAGTGGTTCTCAGATCGTGATATAACACTACTCACTGGTGTTAAGGTGGATCTAATTAATACACATGAAAAGATCATTCGCACAAATCAAGGTGAGTGTATGACTTATGACAAGCTAGTCATTGCAACAGGATCTACACCTTTTATCTTGCCTGTGCCTGGAATTGAGAAGGAAGGAGTCACTGCATTTCGAACAATGCAGGATTGTAAAGAGCTAGTTAAAACTGCGTCTTCGTATAAAAAAGCATTGGTAATTGGCGGCGGATTGTTAGGACTTGAAGCAGCTAAGGGCTTAATACATCTTGGTATGGACGTTGATGTGGTTCACCGTTCTACCTGTATTATGGAACGGCAATTAGATGAACAGGCTGCCGAGCTTCTTCAAAATGAATTGCAAGCACAGGGGATGAATTTTCATTTAGGTAAGGAGACAACAGAATTATCAGGTGGTGAGCGAGTAAATAGAATCCATTTTTCGGATGGTACCTCCATTGAGACTGATTTAGTTGTGATGTCTGCTGGTATTCGTCCGAATATCGATTTGGCTAGTACAAGTGGTATTAGCACAAATCGTGGCATCGTGGTGGACGATCGATTACGTACTTCAGCTGAGGACGTTTACGCAGTTGGAGAGTGTGTAGAACATCGAGGCATTGTTTATGGCATGGTTAAGCCACTTTATGAGCAAACCAGGGTTCTTGCTCAAGAACTTTGTGGGAGACAAGGGTTAGTGTTTAGAGGAAGTACCCTTGCAACTCAGTTAAAAATATCAGGTGTTGACCTATTTTCAGTTGGCGATATTACGCTAAAAGACGAGAGTAAAACCATATCTGTGATGGATGAATTAAATGGACATTATCGAAAGTTGATTTTTGAAGCAGATCGTTTAAAAGGTGCAATTTTATATGGCAATATCGTTGATGGCGCAAAGCTTACTGAACTTGTGATAAAAGAAACAGAGTTGTTAGAAGAGGAAAAGCAACAGTTGCTTATTTCGCAAGGAAGTCAGGCTGGTCAAATAGCTGAGATGACAGCTGCCACTTTAGTTTGCCAGTGCAATGCCGTATCAAAAGGAGAAATAATAAAGGCCGTACAAATAGAAAGCTTAAATACGGTTGAGGAAGTCAAAACCTTTACAAAAGCAGCTAGCTCATGTGGAGGCTGCAAACCCATCGTGGCAGATCTTCTAAGCTACATTCAAAGTGATGAGTTTGACGAAGAGATTGAGGTTACACCCTCTTTATGTGGCTGTACTAGCCTAACAGAAGCTGAAGTAGTAGAGAGAATGTATGAAAAAGAGCTTCTCTCCTTAGCTGAAATCATGACGTCCTTATCGTGGAAAACAGCGGAGGGCTGTGGAACCTGTCGAGAAACTCTCTCTTATTACTTAGGTATGATGTATCCAGAATACCATTTGAAACAACATATTCAAGGAAATGCGATCAGGCATTCAGATGGATTTTTTTCCGTATTAGTTGATGTAGGGGAGGCAAATCAACAAGCAGAGTTTTTTAAAAATCTATCTCAATTATTACAGCAATTCACTGAATTAAGAGTTATGCAGACCAAACATTCCGAGATGCAAATTTTAGGAATTAAAGAAGATGAGCTAGACGCAGTGAGAGGCAAGCTAGGAGTTGCTCAAACCACCCATTCTGGAAGCCGAGTTTGGATGAATAAGCAAGCAGATCTAAGTAGATGTGATTGCACGCAGGATGAAGCGTGGTCATTGTCTTTAGAGCTACATGACCTTTTCCGGTTTGTGCAAATGCCTGCTGAAACGGTTATAGACATTCAAGCCTGTACACATGGAAATGCGGAAGGAGATTTGCAGCTCATTAAATCAGTTGTTGGATGGGAGGTATTGATCGGAGGGCAAGCAGATAGCCAGCTCTTTTACTTAATGCCAAACAAAATAGAGTTAATGGAAGCTGTTCCAATCCTATTGCAGTATTATCGTCAAACGGCGATGTATCGTGAGTCAATGCTGAACTGGATAAACCGTGTAGGCCTTGTTCATGTAAGAGAAATCGTATTTGATGCAGGCTGTCGATTTGATCTAAATCAAGAGTTAGAGGCAACAAGAAAAAGAAATGAAAAGCAATTTAACTCAGATCATAAAGAGTTCGTTTAATAGAAAAGAGTGGGAGTGTTTAGAGTGGCCGATATGCTATTAAGCTACTTTCGAGAAAAACAGAGACAGACACAAAAAGAAAAAGTACGTAATACCCAATGCCCGTTTTGTAGTGTGCAATGTAAGATGCAATTAGTGGAGCAAACAAGTGTTACGAGAAAAACGTATCGAACAATAGGACTTGATAATCCAACCTCAAAAGGACGACTATGCATAAAAGGCTTGAATGCCCACCAACATGCTTTCCATAAAGATCGTCTAATGCAACCGCTTATTAAAAAGAATGATGAATTTGTTCCTGTAAGCTTGGGACGAAGCTCTTTCTTATATAGCTGAACAAATTCATCTTATTCAAAACGAAGACGGCAAGAATGCTATGTCTGTCTATGGAAGTGCATCCATTACCAATGAAGAGGCTTATCTTATGGGTAAATTTGCAAGAGTTGGGCTTCAAACCAAATACATCGATTACAACGGACGTTTATGTATGTCTGCTGCCGCTTCAGCTGGAACCCTGACATTTGGGATGGATCGAGGACTCACAAATACCTTAGAGGAAATTTCCTATTCTGAATGTATCATTCTCGCTGGTACGAATATTGCTGAATGTCAGCCAACGATTATGCCTTATTTTGAGCAAGCAAAGGAGAATGGCGCTTTTATCATTGCTATTGATCCACGCGAAACCGCAACAACCAAACTAGCAGACCTACATTTAAAGCTTAAGCCAGGAACGGATGCGGCATTAGCAAATGGTCTCTTAAAAGTAATTATTGATGAAAAACTGATTGATGAAGTTTTTATTCAAGATAGAGCTAATGGATTTGAAGAAGTGAAGCAGCATGTGGCGGGCTTGTCACTTGATGAGATTGCTGAGAAAACAGGTGTAGCCCTTCGAGATATTCAGAGAGCAGCCACAGTTTTTGGTAAAAGAGCAGCAGGTATGATCCTGACTGCGCGTGGAGTTGAGCAACAGACGGATGGCTCCATTGCTGTGCGTAATTTCCTTAATATTCTGATTGCAACAGGGAAGATTGGCAAAACAGGCTGTGGTTATGGCGCTATTACTGGCCAAAGTAACGGTCAAGGTGCTAGAGAGCACGGACAAAAAGCGGATCAATTGCCAGGTTATCGATCGATCGAAAACGAAGAGCACCGCGCCTATGTAGCGAATGTATGGGGAGTCGATCCCAATCAGCTTCCAAGAAAAGGTGTATCAGCTTTTGAGATGATTCAGAAAATGGATCAAGGAGAAATCACTGGTTTGTTTCTCCTATGTTCAAATCCAATCGTTTCAAATCCAAATGCTCGATTTGTAAAAAAGGCATTAAAAAAGCTGAAATTTCTTGTAGCAGTTGACTTATTTGTCTCAGAGACAGCTAAGCTTGCGGATGTCATCCTACCGACGACATCATACTTAGAAGACGAAGGAACCATGACCAATTTAGAAGGCAGAGTGACGTTACGTGAAGCAAGTAAATCGGCACCGGGTGAAGCAAGGCATGATTGGCAAATTATCTGTGATGTTGCAAAGGCGTTAGGCAAAGAACAGTACTTTTCCTATACATGTGCAGAAGATGTTTTTAATGAACTACGACAGGCAAGTAAGGGAGGAGTCGCTGATTATTACGGAATAACGTATGATCGACTTCGTGGTAAAGACGGCCTGCTTTGGCCATGCCCAACACTTGATCATCCAGGAACCGGTCGATTATTTGAGGATCGTTTTGCCCATCCAGATGGGCGTGCTGTCATGGCTGTCGTTCCGAACGAACCAGTCATTCCAAAAGAACAGCCATGTGTTGAGTATCCACTATTTCTAACAACAGGTAGGGTAATGGCCCATTACTTAACAGGTGTTCAAACAAGAAAAAGTTCATCTTTATCAGCAAGACATTTTGAATCATTTATGGAGATCCATCCTGAAACGGCCAAACAACTCGGAATCACCGATCAGACTCTTGTTCGTATTACCTCAAGACGTGGATCGATTGTGGTAAGAAGCAAATGGTCCACTCAGATAAGGGCAGACACTGTCTTTGTGCCATTTCATTGGGATGAAACACAAAATGTAAATAGGCTTGTAGAAGACAAACTGGATCCAACCTGTAGAATGCCTGGATTTAAAGTAAGTGCAGTTCAAGTGTCTCCACTAGTTCATATACGCTAAATTTATTAATAGGAGTGAGAGAGAGATGAAACTATCAGACTTACGAAAAAGTGGTCATGCTCCATCATTGTTTTCTGCGTTTTTATACTTTGATATTAGTTTTATGATTTGGGTTATGCTTGGCGCATTAGGTGTATATATTACAAATGACTTTGGCTTAACTGCTTCACAAATCGGCTTGATTGTGGCAATCCCAATCCTCGCCGGGTCCATTTTTAGAATCATTATGGGGGTTCTAACTGATCGTTTTGGACCAAAGAAAACAAGTGTTGGTGGAATGATTGTCACGATGATTCCACTCTTATGGGGTTGGCTACTCGGTACATCGGTAGCCGAACTCTATATGATTGGAATTCTATTAGGTGTAGCTGGAGCAAGTTTCTCCGCGTCGCTGCCAATGGCAAGTCGCTTCGTACCCACCTGAATTACAAGGACTAGCTATGGGTATAGCCGGAGCTGGGAATAGCGGGACACTGCTTGCGACCTTATTTGGTCCAAGGCTTGCCGAAGTAGTTGGTTGGAACGGAGTGATGGGTCTTGCTTTAATTCCACTCTCTCTTGTTTTGCTTTCCTATACGCTTATGGCAAAGGAGCCGCCCAATCAACCTAAACCAAAACCGATTAAAGAATATTTTGCCGTCTTTAAAGAACGAGACACCTGGTTTTTCTGTTTGCTCTATAGTGTAACCTTTGGTGGATTTGTTGGATTGTCGAGCTTTCTTAGTTATTTCTTTGTTAGCCAATATACACTATCACCTATCAGAGCAGGCGAGTTTGTCACCATTGTTGTGGCAGCTTGGAAGTTTTCTACGTCCAGTAGGTGGTTTGATCTCGGATAAAATTGGTGGAGCCAAGTTGCTTTATTTCTTATTCATTGGTATGACGATTTGTATGCTAACGGTCAGTATGCTCCCACCATTACTTTTTGTGACAATAGCCTTGTTTATTGGAATGGGATGTTTAGGTATGGGCAACGGTGCTGTATTCCAGTTGGTACCGCAGCGTTTTCAAAAAGAAATTGGGATGGTAACAGGAATCGTCGGGGCCGCAGGAGGAATTGGCGGATTTTTTCTTCCAAATATCTTGGGAATCCTACGAGATTGGACAGGAACCTATGCAAGTGGATTTATTGTTTTTGCAATGATTACACTGATGGCTGTAGGACTATTAGCATTTGCCCAAGCTTCATGGAGAAAGGAATGGAAGTTGGCTAAGTCATCTAAAAAGGCTGTTCAACTATAATAATAAAACTAAAACGAGGTGGGCAATCATTGTCCACCTCGTTTGCTTTTGAAAAGAATTATTACAGTGAATAGAGCAATAAAAGGAAATTAATGTTTCTAAATATTGAGGTGAATCATTGTTCTATACAATGTTAATCTTTTTCCACTCATCTTCTCATTAAAAAGAAAATCAAAATCGAAGAAGGCTTAGGAAAATCATAACTAAGTCCTATGCTTGTACATGTCTAAGATATGAGTAATCAGGTTTTGTGAAGCGGCTGAAAGATAGCTGTCTTCATTCCAACAGACCCCAATGAGTCGATTACATTCTATTGAATGCACAGGGATTTGGACGATTTTATTTTCTTTTGCTTCTGCAATTTTAGGCAACAACGAGATTCCAAGACCAGAAGCAATTAATCCGGCAATTGTTTGAACTTCTTCACCTTCAAACGTTATGTTTGGCATTATTCCAAGTTCTGAAAAAATCTCATCTGTTGTGTGACGTAACGAATAGCCACTTTTTAAGAAGATAAAGGAATCATGTTCCACTTGATCTAATCTCAATTCTGATAGATGAGCAAGTCGATGAGTGGTCGGTAATGTTATAAACAATTCTTCACTTTTAATGAGTGTCCATTTCGTTCTTTTTTGAAGATGTACTTCTGGTACTAGACATAAATCAATGTCTCCTGAATTGAGCTGTTTCATTAAAGCATGTGAATTATTTTGTACGAGGTTTAATTTAATTTTTGGAAACTGAACCATAAAGGATCGTATCAGCTCAGGTATAAAGCTCGGTCCTAACGTATGTAAAAAGCCTAATGTCACTTCTCCGCTGTTTGGTTCTATCATTTCTGATAGTTCTTTTTTTGCCTCGCTTAGTTCAAAGGTAATGCGATTGACTCTTTCCAAAAATATCTTTCCGTATTTATTTAACACAATAGATCTGCCTTTACGATCAAATAATGGAACGCCTAATTCTTGTTCAAGTCGTTTGATGGATCGACTTAATGCTGGTTGGGAAACGGATAATAATTCAGCTGACTTTATCATATGTTCAGTGCGTGCTAGTGTTTGGAAATATTCAAAATGATGCCATTCCACATGTATTCCTCCATTTATTCATTACATATATGCATTGATTCTATATTTATAATTCATTATACAGCATCAAGAAGGGCTGATACGATAAAGGTGAAACGAAAACAAAACATAAAAGGATGTTTTATTTGGAAAATGACGAATCTAGTATGGAAAGGCGCTACATTCATAAAGGAACAAAGCAATACCTGAAAACGAACATTGCTTTTTTTGTTGCTGGTTTTAATACATTCACCATATTGTATTGTGTGCAGCCTTTACTTCCAAACTTCTCGCAACACTATGAACTCAGTCCAACTGTAGCGAGTTTAGCCCTTTCATTAACAACAATTGCATTAGCAATAGCTATGTTGTTTTTTGGGTCACTTTCGGATGCTGTAGGTCGAAAGAATGTCATGCTTTATTCAATGATTGCAGCTTCTGTCATCTGTCTTTTCATCCCACTAAGTCCTACATTTACATGGCTACTTGTTTTACGAACGATCCAAGGCATTGCACTTGCTGGTTTGCCATCGGTTGCAATGGCTTATTTAAGCGAAGAGATATCTCCCAAAAGTCTCGGCGCAGCCATGGGATTATATATTTGTGGTAATGCTTTAGGAGCAACATTTGGACGAATGTTCTCTGGTATTGTGACAGAAGCCGCAAATTGGCAATCTGCTTTATTTTTGGTTGGGGTTATTAGTTTAGCAGCAAGTATTTTGTTTGCATTCTTTTTGCCTATTTCATCTAATTTCCGTCCAACAAAACGACAAGTGCCAGAGATGATTTATTCATTAAAAAGTCATCTAGGTAATACTCGGCTTCTGTGTTTGTTTGGTTTAGGGTTTATTTTGCTCGGAACGAATGTTGCTTTATTTAATTACATGGGTTTTACACTATTAAATGAACCATATTCAGTCAGCCAAACGATTGTTAGTTCGATTTTTCTTTTATTTATCATTGGCATGTTTAGCTCAGTTATAGCAGGTAAATTGGTAGATTCCGTTGGAAAAGAAAAGACCGTTCTATTAAGTTTACTAATTATTTTAGTAGGTATCTTATTAACACTGATTCCAAATCTAGCATTCAAAATATGTGGTACAGCGATGTCTGTGTACGGTTTTTTTAGTAGTCATTCTGTTGCGAGCAGTTGGGTTGGCTCGATTGTTAGTAAAAATAAGGCGCAAGCAGCTTCCTTATATTTGTTTTTCTATTATGCTTGGGTCAAGTGTAATCGGCACACTTGGCGGTATTCTATGGGCTACGTTAGATTGGACTGGTGTGGCTTGGATGAATATCATCTTTATTTTAATTGGATTCCTATTGATGTACGTTTTAATTAGTCAGAGTAATAGTGGAATAAAAAAGTCGAATCTTTAAGGGGTTTGGCTTTTTTATTTTAGAGAAGGTATCAAACAAATTGTATTGAATGGTAATATATAGAGAAAGTAGTAGTCATAATGCGGAGGTGGATAGCGCATGAACGTTCTTTTTTTATTTGGGCCACAAGCTGTAGGAAAAATGACAATAGGTGAAATTCTTTCAGAGAAGTTGGACATTCCTTTATTGTTTAACCATATGACATTGGATATCATTTCACCTTTTATTGGTTGGACACAAAAGACATTTGAATTGTCCACGCAATTGCGAAAGGATATTTTCCAAGCCATGGTTGACCAACCAGAGAACAAAGGGCTAATCTTTACTTTTGTCTGGGCATTAGATGTTGAAGAAGATCGAAAAGAGGTAGAGAACTTCAAACAGATTTTTACAACTGCGGGCATAGATGTGTATTTTATAGAATTAGAAGCGGAACTAGAGGAGCGCTTAAGACGTAATAAAACAGAGAATCGACTTGCTAAAAAACCATCTAAAAGAGATATAGAGTCAAGTGAACAAGAACTACAGACTAGTCATCAAAAACATCGACTAAACTCTAAGCAAGGAGAGATTCAAGAACCTCTTTATTTGCGTTTGAATGTAACAAATTTGACGGCGGAGGAAGCAGCAGAGAGAATTTTTGATTTCCAACAGTTCGGTGAACGGAGATACAACTGATATGACACTAAATAAGCAAGCACCCTGTTGTTTAGGCTGTAACCTAGCAAATCTAAAAGAGCCAGTTCATCTAATCTATGAAAATGACTTACTTACCTGCATCTTAGATCATGATCCATTTAACAATGGTCATACATTAATATTGCCAAAAAAGCATTATGAAGACGTTGATGATTTAGACGAAGAAACCGCACATGCTATCATACAATGCTCGATGGTGATTTCTAAGGCATTAAAGTCGATATATAGACCAGACGGGATCACGATTTGTCAAAATGGAGGGATTTTTAGTGAGCTTACACATTTTCATATGCATGTAGTACCAAGATACAAGGATCAATCATTTGCGTCCTTCTATCTTGATGAACCATTCAACAATGAACATCTTAAGAAAAGGATAGCGGATGCTAAGACTGAAATGTATCAAGCATTAAGAAAGTATGTGTAAGGAATAAGCGAATGTGGAGGTATGCCTATGAACATTATAGATGAAAACAAAAACTCGCGAATTTTACTTGAAGACATTCTTTCACGCCCGCTTTTTGCACACCTATCAACAGCTGATGAAAACGGACCACGTGAGTCTCCGCTTTGGTTTTTGTGGGATGAGGGTTCAATTTGGATGCTCGGTAGTTACCAGTCTAACTCGTTTACTAAACGAATTGAAACAGAACCACGTTGCGCAATTGGAATCGTGGACTTTAAAGTTGAAACGGGACTTGTGCATCATGTAGGCTTACGTGGCAAAGCAGTTCTTGAAGCTCAGCAGGAAGACCGTGTCAGAAAACTCTTAAGCAAATATATGGGGGATTTTGAACGATGGGATCCAAGATTTCATGGCGTATTAGGTGATTTAGATTGGTTATTTGTTCGATTTAACCCGGAAACGGTTGTAGTGAGAGATCAATCTTATCAGTTGCGATAAGATGATATAAAGAAAGGAAAAAGCATGGAGTATATTGATATAATTTTACCAGCAATTGTTACATTATTATATTTAAAAGTTATTAAAAGGAGCATTCATCCACTTGTAAAAATGGAGATTGTGATCGAAATAAAAGCAATGCTTATATTTGTCGTTTTAACAGTTTTGTCTTTTCTAGTTTTGTGGTTACCACTACGAGAGGGCATTCATACATATTTTGCAAAAGGTGGTTTAATTGTTTCATTTGTATTGCCTTTATATGTAATCTGGTTGTTAGTAATTATGAAAATGAAGCGTGCATATTATGATAAATCTGTTCTACTTTTAGAAAAGTTTATGGGGAATATCATTTAAGCATAGTACACCAGAAGGAGAGATAACCGATGGATTTAGGTTCACCCATTGCATCTGGAAACACCGCCTCGATCTATCTAAGTGAAGGAAACGTGATTAAGCTTTTTAATGATGGTATGGATCGTTCTTATGTATTATATGAAGCAAATAAGCAAAAATCTGTACATAACTCGGGACTTTTTGTTCCAGAAGTATTAGAAGTTAAGCAAATTGAAGGAAAACAAGCTATTTTGATGGAATATATAGAAGGTAGCACATTAGGTGACCTCTGCCATCATAATATGGAAAAAGTGGAGCGTTACTTAAGGATATCAGTAGATGTGCAGCAAAAAGTTCATATGATCTCAACAGTGTATTCACTTGAGAAGATGACTACTAAATTAACTCGCCAGATCGAATCAGTAAATAAACTATCCAGTCTTCAAAAAAGAGATTTAATTGAGAAAATGAATTCATTTTCATTTGAACAAAAACTGTGTCATGGAGATTTTCATCTTTTTAATCTGATTTTATCAAATGAGGAAGTAGCGATAATCGATTGGGTTGATGCTAGTTTGGGGGATATTCGTGCTGATGTGTATCGCACGTATTTATTGTACACTCAACATTCAGACGACATAGCAGAAACGTACCTCCGCTTATATTGTGAGAGCAGTGGCTTGTCAAAAGAGGAAATTTTTCAATGGGCACCAATCATTGCTGGAGCCAGATTATCAGAGAATGTCGCAACCGAAGACTCAGACCGACTTTTAGAGATTGTCAATCAGTACAGCTGAACGTGTGAGGTGGAAAAAGTGGACCTTTTAATAGACGAATACGAAGGTACAAAGTTTATATCTCCTAGAGATTGTGGAAATTCCCCAAAAATCATTCGCTTAAATGAGTTAAACGAAGCATTTTTCAGAAGAGATTGGACGTTTATAGAAGAGAACCTAGATGTTGATATACAATGGCTTATTATTGGAATGAAACAAATAGAAGGAAAAACGAACGTTAGGGATCAACTAGAGACATTTAGAAATGAAGAAATAACAGAAATCAGAATAAAAAACACCATTACACATGGAAAAGTAGGCTCAGTGAACGGCACTCTAATAATGGAAAAAGGAAGAAACATTGATTTTTGCAACATGTACACCTTTTCTAGTGCAGGGAATAAAGCAAAAATGAAAGAAATGACCTCTTATGTGATTGAAACGATGGAATAAGTAGAATTCCATTTATTATTTATGTACATTATTTATTCTTCCCATTAAAACAGTGTGGTGATAAACACCATCAGCTAGAAGTTTTTCATGTCGAAGTAATCCTTCTTCAATAAAATTAAATTTCTTGTATAGTTTAATGGCGTTAACATTGTTTTCTGTTACATTTAATGTAATCTTCTTTATATTAGCTGAATCTGCCCAATGTACTGATTCTTTCAAAAGGTTATACCCAATACTAAATCCCCAGTAATCTTGAAGAACTGCTAATCCAAATTCTACTTTATGTGCAAATCGAGCTAAAGAAATCCCTTCACATCTTGAAAAACCTACAATTTGATCGTCGATAAGTGCAACTAAAAATAAGTTATGAGCACTTTGTTCATCTATTTTAATGATGGAGATAAAATCAGATGTACTTAAATAATTCTCACCTTGAACTCGATCCATGTTTTCTGTTTCGCCATCAATGATATATCTAACCTCAGAAAGTCTTTCTGCATCACTCTTTATCGCTGATCTTATAGTGAATTGAATACCTTTATAACTGTAGTTCTTATTTTCAATGAACAATGGATGTCACCTCCGAATGTGAATATATCTAAAGCTCAATCATTTGAAAAGTCTGTTAAACCGTATTAATAAAAGGAGGTGCTAGTAATGATAAAGAAAGAAGCAGTAAATAAGGGAAGCTTATTAATAATAGCAGTTGTAGCAGCATCAATTGGCGCTGTGCTTGGTATTGTAGCATATAATCAACAGTGGCTTGGTTAAATGAACATTTTTCAACTCAAATTTGAGGAGGAATCACATGAATCGCTACTTTAAACAAACTATCTTTTTAATGGGTGTCTCTGCATTCCTTTTAGCTGGTTGCTCCGAATCAGAATGGAATGAAAGTGAGATCTTTGAATCGGGTGATTTTCAAATGCTCGGTGAAGAAAATCTCATTGGATTTATTTATGATGATTCTGAGGTTACAAGGTTTTACCCAAATAAAGAACAGAAATACATGTGGCATCTTTGGGGAGATGATTTGAATGGAGCTTTTAATGTGATTGCAACAAAAGAAGGAACTGACGAGGAAATTGAGATCTTTCAATCTACCTCTTCAAGTGGGGAACACAATGGAGCGGATGCATCCCTTCCTTCTACGATGTCTTTACCTGAAACTGGAATGTGGAAGTTAGATGCCTATGTAAATGACAGTCTACACGGATCCGTTTTTGTAAAAGTGCATGAAGAAGCCGGATGATTAAAAAATCAACCGGTTGTTTTAGTTGATGATCTTTTTAGATAGAAAAAAGCAGCCATACAAATTAGAATCACGCTTGCAAAACTAGAGGTAATGAACATAAAGGGATATGGGAAGAAGTGTTGATCAAACGAGTAAGTAATATACTCAGAGTGCGTAATGTCACTAGGGGAGATGATTCCACCTAAAGGTTCTCTTTCACCACGTAAATCCGTACCAACATACCAAGTCATTACTAGGGAAAAAGCCATTGTCATTATACAAAGTCCAATAGGAATGGAGAACTTGAAAAAGACGGTCATCACCTCTTTATATGGGATTAAAAGGAACTTATTATTAGCTTATGAAAACGTGCATGGCTTGTCAATTCAAACTCAAAATAAAAAAGCAATGAAGAGAGTGTCTCTTCAATGCTTTGTAGAATTTAAAAGTAGTCCGAAAACCAAGGATCATTATTGGGAACGATTTGTTCCAGATATTGAATCGTTTCTTCAGATGCTTTAAGGCGTCCAACTTCCTTTAGATTCGATGCTTTTTTATAATTAAGCAGCATCGTGCATAAGGTTTGTATATCTGTTTCAATCACATGAGGTTGAGTAGAATCAACCTGTGAGATCTTTTTCTCTTTTGTCCATTCAAATGAAAAGGTTCCATTGTTCCATTCTAGAATGGGATCGGTCAGATGGATAGTAAGGCCATCGCTGACATGCTCAGTGAACGGGAAGTCTAATAAAAAGCGCACTGCATCAACAATTCTCGCCATATAATAAGGTGAGATTTTTTCTTCGATTTCTCCATCATCCAGGAAAAAGGAAAGTGGTTCATTTTGAAAAATCTTTCCTTCAACATAATAAACCATCGAAAAGTGTGCACCAATAAAATTCCAAAGTCCTCTTCGTGCATCCTCATTATTGAAAATCATCTCGCGAACATAAAATGTTTCATTTTCAACCTTGTAATACATATATCCTGTAGGGTGGTGATCTTCATTGTAATAAACACATGCAGAAAGATCGTCTCGTTCCCAGCGGAAATGTTCATCCCACGCGAGCTCATTCCGGATCATCGCCCCGTTTTCTTTCTTTGAGAAATCGGAGTAGGTTAATTTAATGTCAGGGTGATCCCACTTCACTCGTTCCATTCTTCCAGACACTTCATAAGATTTCGGAATCTGTGTATCTCGAACTTTATAAGTGATGACATCTGAGATGATCTCCAGCCTTTTTTGCGATAATAAGGAATGGAGTACGGATAGAGATACGAGATGGTTTGGCCTGAATCTCTCATCTTTTGTAAGCTTTGTTTCATTAGGTCATTCATAAGTCCGAGGCCAACGTACTCCGGATATGTGCCTACACCAGTCACTCCACCCATTTTAAATGCCTTGCCGTGGATATTGACGTTAAACGGGTAAACAACCAATTGTGACACTAGCTTATCACCAGAAAACCACCCAAGACCTTCACACTGCTCAAGAACGGGTTTTTTCCATTGCATTGGATGTTGTCCGCGAATTTGAGCTAAGTCTTGATTTGTTACTTGAAATACATATGTTAATAACTCTGCAGACTGGTCCACGTGTTGAATTCCGATTGGGCGTATATCCAACGACCGCTTAATCTCCTGCTTTGACATACTTTTCACTGTCCTTTTTAATCCGTTTAACTAAATGTAACACAAATAGAGACAAAAATCCTTTTGTTTGGGTGTAGAACCAGTTCATTTAATTTAATTCTCTTATGTGAAGGATGAGAGTAACTTGCAATAATTAGCAGGGGTTTTGAGGATTTTGTCGAAATGAGAATATAGAGACATATTATGCATCGCAGGAGAGTTTTTATGAAAAACATGCCTAAATTCAAATTCTATTTAATTGGTTCGGTAGTTATGAGTATGGTGGGGGCGCTGCTTTGCGTCATTCTGAGTCCATTCGATCTAAATTTAATGCCTACTATTATGATTTTCAGTATCTTAACGTTTACTTATTTGGTGCGTGGAATTTATTGTTGGAAAGTTGGAGTGAAAACAAGTGAGTAGTATTAGTATTGAATTAGAGGATATCAATAAACCAGATGCTTGGCAGTTAATACATGAACTTTCTACGGTTCTTGAAGGAATTACCGGAAGTAGTGGAAAAAACTCATTTAACCTAGATGAAATGTTGAGCCCACGCTCTATTTTTGTTTTGGCTAGAGCGGAAGGAAAAGCGGTTGGGTGTGTAGCAATACGTCCATTAGATGAAAAAACAGGAGAAATGAAACGGATGTATGCGAAGGAAAAAGGTGTAGGAGCAAAATTACTCGCCTTTATAGAGGGTCAAGCAAAGCGTTTGGATTATTCTACAATAGTTCTAGAAACGCGCATGATCAATCAACAAGCTGTTCGATTTTATGAGAAACACGGATATACTCGTATTGAAAATTACGGAAAATATATTGGTCGAACGGAAGCGATTTGTTTTGAGAAAAAAATATAGGGAAGGAGTGGTGGGATGAAAAATGTGCTAATCTTTGGTGGGACAGGTATGCTTTTGCAAACAACAAAATGGTTGGATAGGCAAACTGAAAATGTTGTTGTATTTGGAAGAACTCAATCTAAAAATGCGTGGCTCGTTGAGAGAAAAAATAAGGTAGGGTTTGAATTTTATAAATTAGATTATCAAGAGACAGATAAGCTCAAACTGGCAATTCATGAAATTGTGAGCAATGTCGGGGTTATTGATTGTGTAGTAGCTTGGATACATAGTGGAGCAGCGCCAAAAGCACTATCAACGATATTAGATGAATTACAAGTAGTTCAGCAAGAGCCATATCATTTGTTTCATATAAAAGGAAGTAGTGAATCAATAAAATCCATTCAAACTAAAATGGACGTACCAGCAAATTGTTTGTATCGAGAAGTTTTATTAGGTTTTTATTATGACGGACAGCAATCTAGATGGCTCACTCATCATGAAATATCTACGGGAGTTATTGAAGCAATTAGTGAAGATGTGAAAACAAAAACTATTGGCGTACTCACTCCCTGGGAGAAGAGACCATAATGGAACTAAGACATATGGCCGTTGCATTCCTAATAAATGAGAAAAATGAAGCTCTATTCCTGCAAAAAAAGAAAGACGCCGCTTTTCTGCCGGGTTACCTAGTACCAATAGGCGGACATTTGGAGCAAAATGAAATGTCTGACCCAAAGCAAGCCTGTTACAGAGAGATCGAGGAGGAAACAGGAATAGACCGAGATGATATAAAAGATCTATCGCTAAAATATATTGTACATAGATTAAAAGGATTGGAAGAAATTCGTATTCAATATGTATTCTTCGGGACTGTTCATAAGGGAATGACATTAAAACAAAGTGATGAAGGCACTTTAAATTGGGTTGATTTAACCTATGTAGATACGTACTTTGTTTCTGAAACAACAAGTGAAATCGTTCATCATTATTTGGCTGATAGACCACGTTCGAATGATATCTATATTGGAACAATGTATCAAGATAAGGCAGTGCCAGTGATGAATTGGAGTGTGTTGCAGGATTGGGAGAAATGAGAGGACGTTTAAAGTATGATTTGTCTATGCGAAGAGCAAGAGATCTTTGATCTGAAATTAGAGGGTGATTTTGGCGCGGATCCAATTTGGTGCATTAGTTGCGGTTGTAATATCGATCTAGAAGAAATGCCTCTATCTGATGAACTAAAAAATGAATTACTGAACTGGGTACTTGATTTTGGAAAGTGGATAGACATAGTACACGAGAAATGGCTGCCTAATGGGAGTTACTTAGAAAACGCTCATAATACTCGAGGTCGGAGTCTAGTTGAGAAAATACAAGGTGAACTTGGAAAGGCTTATACGATAACATTTATTTCATCTAATATGAGTAATTCCTGAGTAGTGCTTTTGTGAAATCAAGAAAGAAACTACATATCCAAAAAGAGTATGAACCATTTTATTTGTACATAATCATGAATTGAAATTTAACAACGTTGCAGGTGATCAAATGTCAGCAGTAAAGCTATATACGATGTGTATTGTTCAAAATGAAAAGAATGAGATCCTCCTTATTAATCGTCCCGATAAGCTAGGTTTCCCCGGATATATCGGTCCAGGTGGAAAAGTGGATTTCCCTGAAAGTCTTACGGAAGGAGCCATTCGTGAGGTATGGGAGGAGACAGGATTGCGCGTTGGTGACCTTGAATATAAGGGGTTAGATGAAAACATAGATCCAAATGAGAATGAGCGGTATATGGTGTTTAACTATCTAGCAAAAACGTATGAGGGTGAGTTATTAGATGATGCACCTGAAGGAGAGCCTCGTTGGGTTTCTGTAGAGCAGGCGCTTAAGTTACCAATGCAATGGTGGTTTAAACGAAGACTGCCACTGTTTTTTGAGCCAGGTACGTTTGAAATATACACTTTATATGATAATAAGTCAGAGCAAACGTTAAAAGAAACAATTAAGGAATTGTAGTTCTGAATGTCTTTGGAACCACTGTTTTGGAAGTTTTTAAATGTAGCAATTAATCAGACTTTCTTTTATACTGAGTGGCGGACTTACTTTCGTTAAGTCGTCGAAAACCGTATATTTAGGGAGTTTTTTTAACGTGTCTAACAGAGTTCCAGCTTCATTTACAGTTGTTATTGGGTTAATGTTATTTGCTTTGTTTTTTGGAGCGGGAAATTTAATTTTTCCTGCGATGCTTGGACAGTCTGCTGGAGAATCAGTATGGGTAGCTAACGCAGGCTTTTTAGTTACAGGAGTTGGGTTACCACTACTCGGTGTCTTGGCATTTGGCTTTTCCGGGAAAGAGGATTTACAGGCATTAGCTAGTCGAATTCATCCAACCTTTGCGCTAATTTTTACAACAATTCTGTACTTATCAATTGGTCCATTTTTTGCGATTCCAAGGACCGGAGGCGTTTCTTTTGAGGTAGGGGTAAAACCGTATCTTCCCGAAAATATGGATAATGTTGGATTACTAGTGTTTACGATTCTATTCTTTGCCTTAACATGTTTGATTTCACTAAATCCAGATAAAATAATTGATATTGTAGGAAAAATATTGACACCAATAAAATTACTTTTTATAGGAATTTTAGTTGTTATTGCGATTGTAAATCCACTTGGTGATTTTCAATCTCCAGTAGGTCCTTATGTAACGCAACCGTTCTTTAAGGGATTCCAAGAGGGTTACTTGACGATGGATACATTAGCCTCTTTTGTTTTTGGCATTATGATCATCCAGGCTATTAAACAAAAGGGAGCTAATACAAAAAAACAATTGATGAGTGTTTGTTTAAAAGCCGCAGGTATCGCTGCAATTATTCTGGTTATTCTCTACACTTCTTTTTCCTATTTGGGAGCATCAAGTGTAGAAAATATAGGCTATGCAGATAATGGAGGAACAGTACTTGCTCAGGTTTCTGCCATTTATTTTGGGCAATATGGCTCCCTACTGTTAGGCCTCATGATTACAATTGCGTGCTTAACAACAAGTGTAGGGTTAATTACTTCATGTGCAACGTATTTTCATAAATTAATGCCGCGTTTGTCTTATAAAATGTTTGCCATTTTACTTTCAGCTTTTAGCGTGATTGTCGCTAACGTAGGCTTAACACAATTAATTTCGATTTCTGTTCCGGTTATGACGGTTATTTATCCAGTAGCGATCGTATTGATTTTCTTAACATTTTTGCATCCATTGTTTAAAGGAAGTAGATTTGTCTACCAGGGAACAATTGTGATGACTTTGATTGTTAGTTTCTTTGAAGGCCTGGAAGAGGCAGGACTATCCATTTCGTTTATCCATCAATTCTTCGGCAGCTTTCTTCCTTTTTATGATATTGGCTTAGGCTGGATTCTTCCAGCAATTGTTGGAGGATGTCTCGGCTATTTGGTAAGTATAATGGTTAATGAACAAGAAAAAGTAGTAGAGTCATAAGATTAATAAAGAACCTATTCCATGTTGGATAGGTTCTTTTTGTTGCAGGAAAATGTGGAAATGTATTGAAAGGGTAAATAAGCATTAGAAGGAAGTGCAGGTGACCAGGTATCATAAAACAATTGAGTTTAGAAGATCATCAAAAGGTTACATCCTTATTTGATGACAGACAAAAAGAGTATGGATTTTTATATAACAGATGAATTCAATAAAGTGCTGCCTACAGACAAAGACTCATATGTGTCAAATCAGTATCATTTAATAATGGAAACATGAAAGTACAACCCGAATATGTTATTACAGATTAATGGTCAAATGATTGCGACAGCCCAGACGGTCTCTGAATATAAAAATAGTGTCATTATTACGGGTGTATATACGAGTCCACACCATCGAGATAAGGGGTAGGGAATGGATTTATTAATAAGGCTTTGCTCTCAGCTATTGATTGAGGGCAAAACGCCATACTTTTTTTACAATAACCCTAAAGCACGTTCTATTTATTTGAAAATAGGTGTCTTTGAAACGACAAATTGGCGTGTGCTATATAAATAAACGAAGAAGCGCCATCGTCACAACCCCTGTAATCACTGTGAAAGATAAGCTTTTTGTCCAAAAGGCCACAACAATTGTTGGTATACTTGCAAGCAATGCGGTCACATTTATTTCAATTGTGCCAAACTCACTCTCAAGCAAAAGTTCGTCCATAACAAGCGCAGTTAAAATACAAACGGGAATATATGTGAGCCATTTTAAAAATGGTTTTGGCAATTCAACCTGACGTACTAAAATAAATGGCAGTATTCTTGGAATGAACGTGACCAGTGCACAACCAACTAAAATCCAAAAGAAATAAGCGCTCATGATGGCTCAGTCACCACCCCAACGGTCGCAGCAATCACAGTTGATAAAAGAACGGCAATGTGAGACGGAATGAATAAGCTTAGTACAATCATAAGGACGACCACACAAAGAACGATTTTAAGGTAATGTTTAACTTTGGATGCTGCAACGTTATCCAACTGAAGAATTAATAGTGCAACAAACATCGCTGCAAGTGCATAGTCAAGCCCTAGTGCATCAGGGTTTGTAATCCATTTGCCAAAAACAGCGCCAATGATTGTGACGATAAGCCAGCATAAGTAGGCAGTAAGGTTTAGTCCATTTATCCACCTGTCATGTAAATAATGTTGTTTGACTGCTTTGGTCGTTGCGACTCCAAAGGTCTCATCTGTAACCAGTGCGCCAACTCCAATATTCTTAAGTAATGAGTATTCTTTAAAATAGGGAGCAAGTGTTAGACAAAGCAGTAGGTGTCTGAGGTTCACGACAAATGTTGTTAATATAATGGCGGATATCGGTGCTTGGGCTACCATAAGTGCACAAATAATAAATTGAGCTGCACCAGCGTAGACAAAAATGGATAACAATGCAATTTCTAAAATGCTAAGCCCTGATGCCATTCCTACAATTCCAAAAGCAAAGCCGACACTCATATAACCAAATAGTGTGGGGATACAATCTTTTATACCTTGTAGGTAGGAATCTTGTACGTTTGTGAATACCGTTGCTTTTTCCATTGACATATCTATGTTCCTTTCTTGTCTATGTTTTAAAAAAACGAAAGAAGTATAGTATAATGACTAAAAAGGTCCTTATAACGTCCGTGCTTTATATAATACATAATGATCTTTATATTGTATATAGGGAAAGGAGAAACGATGGAAGAAATTCAATTAATCCTCGCTCGAAATTTGAAGCAGTTACGTGAAAAGGAAAAATTAAGTCTTGAAAAGCTCTCACAACTAAGTGGAGTAAGTAAAACGATGATTGGTCAGATTGAGCGGGGGGAATCAAGTCCAACGATTACAACGATTTGGAAAATAGCAAATGGCTTAAAGGTTTCATTTTCTTCGTTAATTGATCATCCGCAACCCGAAAGTAAGGTGATTTTGCGGGAAGATGTAGGTGTTGTTATTGGAGATAGTGGCCGATATAAGGTATTTCCGTTGTTTCCTTTTGATGAGGAGAAGCGTTTTGAAATTTATTCAGTAGAAATTGAAAAAGAGGGTAAAACCGAATCACCGCCACATAAGGAAGGAACGGAAGAATATATTACTGTTTATGAAGGGGAAGTAACGATTTCTTTGAATGAAGAGATCTACCTGTTAAAGACGGGGGACTCTATGCGTTTTAAAGCAGACCGACATCATACATATTTTAATTCTGGAGATATTTTGACTAAATTAAGTATGGCGATTTATTACCCAACCTGAGGAGTGAAAGCTAGTGAACCTACCTATATACCAAGTGGATGCATTTACGAATGAACGATTTAAAGGGAATCCGGCAGCTGTTTGTCCCTTAACGGAGTGGCTAGAAGAGCAAACAATGCAAAAAATTGCTGCGGAAAATAACTTATCTGAGACAGCATTTTATGTAAAGAATGATGATACGTATGAAATAAGATGGTTTACGCCAACCGGTGAAGTGGATCTTTGTGGTCATGCAACACTTGCTACGGCTTTTGTATTATTTACTTTTTATGAAACAGATTTATCAAAGGTCACGTTTCATTCAAAAAGTGGTCCACTTCATGTAACGAAAGAGGACGAGCGTTTAACATTAACGTTCCCGTCACGTGTTGGGGAAAGGTGTGTAGCTCCAGAAGCACTGATAAAAGGACTTGGAAAAGCACCAAAAGAAGTGTATGCCGCAAGAGATTATATGGCTGTTTTTGATTCTGAAGATGACATCAATCAACTTCAATTAGATATGAATGAACTGAAGAAACTAGACCAATTTGCAGTAATCGTGACGGCAAAGGGAAATGATGTAGATTTTGTTTCTAGATTCTTTGCCCCTAAAGCAGGTGTTGATGAAGACCCTGTAACGGGTTCTGCACATTGTACATTAATTCCTTATTGGAGCAAGACTCTAAAAAAGGATACGTTAGTTGCAAAACAAATTTCAACTCGAGGTGGAACGTTATATTGCGAGAACCTTGGAGATGTTGTAAAGATTTCAGGCGAAGCTGTTTTGTATTTAAAAGGAGAAATTACATTTTAATCTAGATTTTGAAACTCTACCATTTGATTTGGTAGAGTTTTTTTGTATTGAAAGCACTTTAACTGTTAAAAGTTACTCGAGTTGAGTCGATATTAGTATTGTTGCAATATACATATGTTTAACCCGGGTATTTAAACATATAAATGAATGTTGCGAAATTAAACAAATGGGGCAGGGGTTTCGACTAGATGAAAACCAAAAAAGAAAAACAAACAAAAGGCAAAACAATGACTTTACGTTCAAAGTTAATACTGGCTTTTTCTATTGTATTAATTTTACCTAGTCTAATTATTGGACTAAGCTCATACCAAAGTGCGAGCTCAAACATTAATGATCAACTACTTAATTCTACTTCAGAAAGCTTATCCATTATTGATAATACAATAGGCAATTTTATTAATACACAAAAGGAAAATATCGCTTATATTGCGGATGCAAGTGATGTTGAGAATGGTTTTCTTGAAGAAGAGACGGATGAACAACGAGTTCTACTCGACACATTCCAAAATACAAAAGCAGATGTAGAGCAGACCTTTGTTGGCACAGAAGAAGGGAATTTCATGAATTCTCCTACTTCCTTTCAAAATCCTCCAGATTATGATCCACGTGAAAGACCTTGGTACCTAACTGCAATGGAGGCAGGTCAAGATATTATCATTACACCTCCATACATATCAGCATCCTCTGGTGAACCTGTAACAACAGTTGCCAGAACAACTGCTGATGGACTTGGAGTTGCTGCGCTTAATTTAAAACTTAGTGTTATTACTGATATGTTAAACGAGATCTCAATTGGAGAGAAAGGCTATGTCTTTCTATTAGATCAGAATAATATGTATGTGTCACACCCATCTGAAGAACTTGGTGAACCTGCGGAGGATGAGTATTTAAAATTTCAGGATGCTGTCAGTGGGCAAACGAATTTTACGTATGGGGAAACCGAACAGACATTAAGCTATTTAACCAATGAAGAAACTGGGTGGAAGATTGTTGCGGCAATGGACAAAGAAGAGAGCCAAGAAGCATCGTCTAGCATTTTTCAGACAATGATTATCGTAGTTGTTCTTTCAATTGTTGGGGGAGCTACTTTAATTTACTTCTTACTTCGCTCAATTATTGGTCCAATTTCAACATTAACAAAAGCGGCAGAAAGTATGAGTCAAGGTGATCTTGGAACTGAATTTTATGTTCATCCTAGTCGGAATGATGAAATTGGTCGTTTAGGAAAAGCATTTGAACATATGAGATTTGCCTTATCAACGATGCTTTCAAACGTGCAAGATAAAGCTCAGCATTTAGCTGCCTCTTCAGAAGAATTATCTGCGAGTACAGAAGAAAATACTCGAGCTACTGAACAGATATCCTCTGAAATGCAGGAAATGGCATCTGGTGTTGATGCACAAAGAGATAGCATTGGACAAGGAAAACTCGTATCTAAACAAATGGCTGAATCTGTACACACTGTGTCACAGCGTACAGAACAAGTACAAAAAACAGCTTCCAATGCTTCTCACCTTGTTGAGGATGGAAATGAAGCTATTCAGACAAGTATAGAACAAATGACACAGATTAAGGATACAGTTCTTGAATTATCAAGTAGTGTAGAGGGACTTGGCAAAAGCTCAGATGAAATTAGCAAAGTAGTTGATGCAATCAAAAGCATTGCGGAACAGACAAATTTATTGGCATTAAATGCAGCGATTGAAGCAGCTCGCGCTGGTGAACAAGGTAAAGGCTTTGCAGTCGTAGCCGAGCAAGTTCGAACGTTAGCTGAACAATCTGCAGAATCTACGCAAGTTATTGGCGGCATTATTCAATCTATTCAAACGGAAACAGCGAAAACTGTTAAGAAGATGGGCGAAAGCACAAACCAAGTAGAAAAAGGAATCGAAGTCGTGAACGTGGCTGAAGATCCTTTACAGAGATGAAGAAATTTGTAGATGAGGTTGTAAGTGAAGTCTCTGAAGTGAGTGAGCACACAAAATCAATGGCTACTGGTACCGATCAATTTGTTCAAACCTTTACAGAAATTTCTGCAATCTCCGAAACGACAGCGGCAAGCACTGAGACAATTTCTGCTTCAACAGAAGAACAGCTGGCTTCAATGGAGGAGATCTCAACCTCTGTAGGTACGCTGACATTGTTGGCAGAAGAATTACAAAACTTAGTATTGCAGTTTGAAGTAAAAGATCAGAAATAATGGATAAAAATACTTGGAGTACGACTTCAAGTATTTTTTTATAAATACACTTGCTCAATGATTCACAATATGTTATTCTACAATCAGAATCAGAAACACAGAAGAGAGAGATTAAATCTCTTTTGTGAAATGTTGAACAAAAATATGTGAATTATTTCACAAATATAAAATATGGAGGAATACAAAATGAAAGTACTAGTTATTGGTTGCACACATGCTGGAACAGCTGCTGTTACAAATATAGCGAAACTTCATCCTAATGCGGAGGTAACTGTGTATGAACGAAATGACAATGTATCGTTCTTATCATGTGGGATCGCCCTTCATGTTGGCGGTGTTGTAAAGAAAGCAGATGACCTTTTTTATTCTTCTCCAACTCAACTAGAACAACTTGGTGCAACAATGAAAATGGAGCACGAGGTATTGGACATTGATACTCATTCAAAAACTGTGCAGGTTCGTGACCTGAAGACTGGAATTGAGTTCATTGATCATTTTGATAAATTGGTCATGGCGACAGGTTCTTCTCCAATCATTCCACCAATCACGGGAGTAGGCTTACAAAACATACAGCTAGCAAAAAACTATCATCAAGCAAAGGATATTATTACAAAAGCTACGGAAGCCAAAAATATAGCAGTTATTGGTGCTGGTTATATTGGAGTAGAATTAGTAGAAGCGTTTGAAGCATACGGAAAACATGTGACTTTTATAGAGGGTGCAGATCGAGTTTTAAATAAGTATTTAGATGAAGAATTTACAGAGGTAGTTGAACAGGAATTAAGTGAGCATGGTGTTCAACTTGCACTTAATGAAACAGTAAATCAATTTGTAGGAGACGAAACTGGTCGAGTTCAGAAAGTGGTTACATCTGAATCAACCTATGATGCAGATCTTGTTCTATTATGTGTTGGGTTTAAACCACAGACCGGTCTCTTAAAAGATAAGGTTGATATGCTACCAAATGGAGCATTAATTGTGAATGAGTATATGCAGACAAGTCACCCTGATATCTACGGTGCGGGTGATAGCTGCGCAGTTTATTATAACCCAGCTCAGACTCGCGCGTACATTCCACTTGCTACAAATGCCGTCCGTATGGGAACCTTAGTGGCTCATAACTTGGTTGAGCAAAAGGTTAAATATAGAGGAACACAGGGAACATCAGGATTGAAATTATATGACTTAAATATGGCTTCTACAGGTGTAACAGAAGCAAATGCTTTCTTTTTCGGATTGAATGTGAAAACAATCACAATCGATGAAGCGTATCGACCAGATTTTATGCCTACAGCTGAAAATGTGAAATTAAAGCTTGTATATGAGGTCGAGACAAATCGTTTAGTTGGCGCGCAGATTATGTCTAAGGTTGATCTAACACAAGCAATGAACACATTGTCTGCTTGCATTCAACAGAACATGACCATTGAAGATCTCGCATTTGTCGATTTCTTCTTCCAACCACACTATAATCAGCCTTGGAATTACTTGAATAAGGCTGCATTAAAAGCGATGGATCAAGAACAAGTGCAAACGGTTTTAGTTTAAGGGTTTGTAAATAGGGAGCATGGTTTTCCAGAGGGAGAGCCATACTCTTTTTTTATTTAGTTAAGACTCCGTATATGAATATGGAATATCATTTATGATAAAATTGTTTTTGTCTCATACTACATAGATGGAAAGCTCGTTTTTTTATAAGTGAAGGGTTGGTTCAGCATGGATGTCATGTATACTGTGTTATTATTATTTTTTATTATTGGGTTATCTAATGTTATTCAACGGTTTGTCCCCTTTGTACCATTACCGTTAGTTCAAATTGCAATAGGAGTTGTTATTTCTATTAGTCCTTCGGGATTACATATACCACTTGAGCCAGAATTGTTTTTCGTTCTGTTTATTGCACCTCTCTTATTTAACGATGGTAAGGTTACGCCACGTGATGAATTGTGGAAGTTAAGAAGACCAATCCTACTTCTCGCTTTAGGTCTTGTTTTTGCGACTGTTGTAGTTGGTGGTACGTTTATTCATTTTTTAATTCCATCCATACCACTTCCAGCCGCATTTGCCTTAGCAGCCATTCTTTCACCAACTGATGTAGTAGCTGTTGGTTCGATCGCAAGTAGAATGCATATGCCAAAAGGAATTATGCGTTTGCTTGAAGGTGAAGGATTAATGAATGATGCTTCTGGCCTTGTAGCGTTTAAGTTTGCAGTCGCTGCAACGGTTACGGGGTTCTTTTCTATCTATCAGGCAACAGGCAGCTTTTTATTAATTGCAATTGGTGGCTTAGTATCAGGTGCGTTGTTAGCGCTTTTTATAATCTGGATAAAAGTGCTATTACGTCGATTTGGGTTAGAAGATATTACGGTTCATATGCTCATTCAAATCATGACACCTTTTGTAATATACATATTAGCTGAGGAGTTAGGATTCTCGGGTATCTTAGCTGTTGTTGCGGCAGGAGTTGTTCATGCAATTGAACGAGAACGATCGGAATCTCGCACGTTAGAGCTACAAAAGGTATCAGATAATACATGGTCCGTGATTCTGTATATTCTGAATGGGCTTGTATTTGTTCTTTTAGGCTTACAAGTGCCAGATGCAAGTCGAGTAGTCCTTGAAGATCCAACATTCGGAAATGGAGCAGTGATCGCCTATATTTTTGCGATTACATTGGTTCTACTAGCTCTTCGTTTTGTTTGGTTAACTCTTTTCTGGAAAAAGATTAAGCCTCTGATGACCTTTAAGGAATCTGATTTGCCTAAATTTAGAGCGATTACCACACTAACCGTTTCAGGTGTGCGTGGAGCAGTAACATTAGCAGGGGCCTTCTCGATTCCTTATGTTATTTCAGGTGGCTCGCCATTCCCTGAGAGGGATTTGATTATCTTTTTAGCGGCGGGAACTATTTTGCTTACATTAATCATAGCAAGTATTTTCCTACCGATTTTAGCTAAGCAAACAGCAGGTGAGAGTGGAGATCAAAAGTTACTTACCTTTGAACAAGCAGCCGATCGAACGTGGCAAGAAGGAAGATCTTATTTACAAAAGCTACGAACAGCAGATAATCGCCTAGCAATACGTAGATTAGCTAAGGAATATTCGCAAGCCTCCGGAGATGTTGTTTATGGAGGTGGAACGAGTTGGGACTTCGCTAAAAGACGGAAAGAACAGGCAGTTCGACTCAAAGCCATGCAAACAGAACATCGTCTTTTAATAGAAGAACTTAAAACAAATAAAGAAGAGCTGGCTGAGTCAGTGGTCGACTATCTTCAGCTTCGATTGCAAATGATCGAAGAGGTGCTTAGTAATAAAACAAGGTTTTCTCTATTTGCCATTCGATTAAAACGTCTAGCACAAAAAGTGTTTCCAGGAACAAAACATAATAAATTAAATCAAGAGGATGGAAAAAAAGTACGAGAGATTTTGGCCAGAGTGTATGTTCAAATCATTGGTGAATTGCAAAAAGGGTTAAAAACAGAGGAGAATCATGCTGCTTGTATGAATCTGATTCCTCTATACGAAAGAGTATTACATCGTATAAGCGAAACTGACCTTGATGTAGACCCTGTGCTAGAGCATCAAGTATTGGACCTCCACTATCAAGTCATGGAGGAAATGCGCCGCGTCACACAGCAGTTATTCCAAGAAAACAGCACTTCAAGGGAAACAACACAAAATTTAAGAAGATATCTAAACTATGTCGAATCAGCAGTAGCAGAGAATGCTCAGACACCAGTAGATCATTAACACAAACCCTCCACATTGTGGAGGGTTTTTTTGAGGAAATGGGATGCTCATGGGAGGAGGTCGATACCGGCGAAAAGAGCCACATTACCCGCGAGAGGAAGTCGATACCGGCGAGAAGAGCTCCATTACCCGCGATAGGAGGTGGATACCCGCGAGAAGAGCCACTATACCCGCGAGAGGAAGTCGATACCGGCGAGAAGAGCTGCTTTACCCGCGATAGGAGGTCGATACCGGCGAAAAGAGCCACATTACCCGTGAGAGAAGAAGGATACCCGTGAAAAGAGCCACATTACCCGCGAGAGGAAGTCGATACCCGCAAGAACAGACGCTTTACCAGCAAGAAGAACCAACTCCCCTCCAAACACCTTCTTAAAAACAGTCCCTTTTCTCATAACTTTGTACATTAAAATAGAATATTCCATGCTTGACTCTATCTATAAAGGGAATAGTACATATAGTGCTAAAAGAATAAAGGAGTGTTAGATATGAAGGCTGTAGTTATTCAACAATATGGAAGCAAAGAAGAGTTGGTCGAACAAGAAGTGAATACTCCTACTGCCGGACCAGACCAGGTAGTTTTGAAATTGGAAGCTACCTCAATTAATCCGATTGATTGGAAGCTGAGAGAAGGCTATTTAAAAGGAATGTTTGATTGGGATTTTCCGATTATTCTTGGTTGGGATGCTGCGGGGACCATTTCTGAGGTTGGATCAAATGTAACGAAGTGGAAGGTAGGAGATCGGGTTTTTAGTCGACCTGATACGACGCGTTTTGGCACGTACGCTGAATATACGGCTGTAGACGAGCATTTGCTTGCGAAAGTGCCAGATTCGATTTCGTTTGAGGAAGCCGCAGCAGTTCCATTAGCTGGATTGACTGCATGGCAAGCGTTGTTTACTCATGGTGACCTAAAAGAAGGAGAATCGGTTCTTATTCACGCGGGTGCTGGTGGTGTAGGGATCTTTGCCATTCAGTTAGCTAAGCATGCTGGTGCACATGTCATTACAACAGCAAGTGAGAAGAACCATGAGCTTTTATATTCACTTGGTGCAGATCAAGTGATTGATTATAAGAATGAAGACTTTACAGAAGTTCTATCTAATATTGATGTGGTGTTCGATACAATGGGAGGCCAGGTTGGTGATGACAGCTTTAAAGTAGTAAAGAAAGATTCTGGTAGGGTGATTTCAATCGTAGGAGAACCAAATCAGGACCTAGCGAAGACAAATAATGTTACTGCAAAAGGTATCTGGCTTGAGCCAAATGGGGAACAGCTTCAGAAATTTGCTGATCTTTTGGAAGAGAAAAAAGTGAAAGCTGTTGTAGGAGCAACCTTTCCTTTCAGTAGGCAAGGAATTTATGATGCGCATGCTTTAAGTGAGACTCATCATGCAGTAGGTAAAATTGTCATTGCCTTTTAATTGAAAAAAGGGTGGAGCGATATAAAAATCACTCCACCCTTTTTTGTTAATGTGCATACGTTTCTTCAGCTCGATTTGAATGCTTCTTCTCATATTGATTCCAAAGTCGAGAGATAACGATCGTAAGCAATAAAGCAACGGTCAAACGAATGACCAACAGTGGCCAAACTGGAATACCTAAGATTAAAAATACTAATGTATCCTCAACTACTGCATGGCAAGCGACTAAAAAGATAAATACAATGTAAAGGTCTTTCTTTTTAACCTTATCCTCTTTTACTGCATCAATCATCACACCTGCTCCATAGGCTAAACCTATGGATAATCCTGAAGCGAGTGTAATCGATGTATTCTTCTCAACACCAATTAATTTAGTTAGTGGTGCAAGACTATTTGCAATAACCTTTAGCCAGTTTTTTTCACGCATGATTTGTACAATGATCATAAGTGGAATGACAATGATGGCTAGTTGCAGGATGCCTGTCACACCAGCCATTATTCCTTCGCCTAAAATAGCAAGCCAACCGGAGGGAACAGACGCCACCGGTGCAGCTTCTGAATTTGAACCGAATCCGTAAACAGCTTGCACACCACCGCCCTGCCAGACCAAATTTATGACGAAAGCAGAAATAAGTGCTAATCCTATACGAACAGCAAGAATAACGGAGATACGTAATCCTACCTTTGCAGCAACGGCTGATTCAATAAACAAATTATGAGAAAATGAAAGCATAATAGCCAGTATAAAAACTTCTTTTACTGTTAAGTCCAAACTGAGAATGGCACCGATCCCAGCATAGAGGTTTAAGGCATTCCCGATTACTAATGGGATGGCAGCTTCCCCAGATAAACCGATAAGTTTCATTAAAGGAGAGATAAATGAAGCAATCCAATGTAATACGGGTGTGTAACCGAGAATGGTAATAAATAAGGTTATTGGAAAAATCACTTTACTTAAGGTCCATGTAGTTGAAAGACCTGAGAGGAGACCTCTTTTTAACATAAACATCCTATCCTTCCGTACGTTAATCTACCAAAATCATTATACATGAAACACCAAGTAAAAATCACAAGACATTCACTTTTCTTTTTTAGTCCGAACCGTTTATAGTAGAAGTATAGATCATGAGAGGGTGGATAGAATGTATGTAGTCATGAATGAATTACATGTGCCTAGTGAGCGAAAGGCAGTTTTAACCGAACGATTTTCACGCTCAGCGGAGAATATGAGCCATGTGCCAGGCTGTATTGAATTTCTTTTCTTAGATAATGAAAACGAAGATGGAAAACAAGTTGTCTTCACTAAATGGGAATCAAAGAAAGATTATGAGAACTGGTTAGAGAGTGATGCATTTAAAAACGCGCACAAACAAAAAGGGAACTCGGAGAAACAAGCTGCACAGACTAACGAATTGCAGGCATACACAGTAGCCCATCAGAGCTCATAAAATGAATAAATCATCACGTCCAGGGGCACGATTGTTTGCTTCTGGATTTTTAACTATAACCATGCTATAATACATGGTTGTTGCGATTACTACTAAAAAGACATTTTATAATGGAAAAATAGAAAGAAACATCTGAAATGAGGGTATGTCATGAATAAGCCATCCATTTATGGATTAACATTAGACCAGCTGTCTGCTTGGTTAATGGAACATGGTCATAAAAAATTCCGTGCGTCACAAGTATGGGATTGGTTATATAGAAAACGTGTAACAAGCTTTTCTGAAATGAACAACGTGAACAAAGAGTGTATTGAAGTATTAGAGGAGAATTTCTCGATCCAAACACTAACGGAGCACGTGCGTCAAGAATCAAAAGACGGTACGATTAAATTTTTATTCCGCTTGCAGGATGGAAATTTAATTGAAACAGTGTTGATGAGACACAAATACGGTTTATCTGTATGTGTAACAACACAGGTTGGCTGTAATATCGGCTGTAGCTTCTGTGCCAGTGGTTTGTTAACAAAGAACCGTGATTTAACAAGCGGTGAAATTGTTGAGCAAATTATGAACGTACAGCTACACCTTGATACAAGAGGACAAGAAGAACGTGTTAGTCACATCGTAGTCATGGGTATTGGTGAACCGTTTGATAACTTCCAAAACACGGTTGATTTCCTTGAAGTCATTAAGGACCATAAAGGACTAGCTATCGGCGCTCGTCACATCACTGTTTCAACAAGTGGTCTGGCTAACAAAATTTACGAATTTGCTGATCTGAAACTTCAAGTGAACTTGGCTGTTTCTCTTCATGCACCAAACAATGAGCTTCGTACTCGTATTATGAAGATTAACAAAGCTTTCCCAATTGAGAAGCTAATGGATTCAATTGAGTATTATCTAGAGAAAACCAACCGACGCGTGACGTATGAGTACATTCTAATTAGAGATGTGAATGATCATAAAGCAGAGGCCCTTCAATTAGCTGAATTAATTGGGGATAAGCGCCATCTTTCTTATGTGAATCTCATTCCTTATAATCCAGTTGATGAGCACGGGGATTACCAACGTAGTACGCCTGAAGCCATCTCTGAATTCTTTGATACACTTAAGAAAAAAGGCATCAACTGCGGAGTTCGTTTAGAACAAGGTGCGGATATTGATGCTGCTTGTGGTCAGTTGAGAAGTAAACAAGAGAAGAAAAAAGAAAAAGTAAACTAAAGACATAAAAAAGCGCCGTCCTCATTGGATGGCGCTTTTTTGCATCTACTCAATACCTTGCATGAATTTCCGGATGAATGGTGTAAAGAGATAAAGAAGCAATCCAAGTGCAATCGCTGATCCTCCAATAATACCAAAGTACATTATTTCATTATCAACGCTATAATACTGAACTACTTGTGCGTTAATCGCTTGACCCGCGGCATTAGATAAAAACCAAAGACTCATCGTTTGTGCAGAGAATGCGGCTTGGCGCTAATTTTGTAGTAGCCGAAAGTCCAACTGGAGATAGGCAAAGTTCACCTAATACAACGATGAAGTAACTCAGAACTAACCATAGTGGGTTTACTAGACCTGTACCACCAGACATATAGGCTGGAAATAGCATGACAAGAAAAGATAAACCAGCAAACAAAAGCCCGATTGAAAATTTCTTAGGTATAGATGGCTGTCTAGCTCCTAGCTTCACCCAAAACCAAGCGAACACTGGTGCTAAAATTATAATAAACAATGGATTCATTGATTGAAACCATGCTGGAGAAATTTCGATCCCAAGCAAAATTTAGTTGTGTTCGTTTATCTGCATAGTTAGCAAGAATCGTTGATCCCTGTTCTTGAATAGCCCAAAACATAACTGATGCAAGAAACAGTGGAATGTAAGCAAGAACTCTGGATTTCTCTTTAGGGGTTGTCTTAGAGCTACGATACATTACAACAAAATAGATTGTAGGAATGAGAAAACCTAAAATTCCAATAATGCCTACAAATACATCAAAAGTAAGAAAGCCATAAGAAAGACCAGAAACAACAAACAAAGCAATAATAACAGCAGCTAAACTAAAGATTAAGCCTGTCCGCTTTTTCTCTGATGCATTTAATGGATTAGAAGGAAATGTTCAGCAAGACCAAGGTTTTTAGAACGAGTAAATAGAAACGTGATGAGTCCAATCAGCATTCCAATCGCAGCTAATGCGAACCCAAGGTGAAAATCTACTTCTGTTCCCACGGTACCAACAATAAATGGTGAGAGAAACCCACCAAGGTTAATCCCCATATAAAAGATACTAAAACCAAGCGTCTCGTCGATTATCTGTCTCACTATATAAATCGCCAACTACACTCGATACATTGGGTTTTAACAAACCTGTTCCTAATACTATTAAAACCATCGAAACGAAAAACATGGGTACACTGCCTGGTATGGCTAATACGATGTGACCAAACATGATGAATACACCACCGTAAAAAACCGCCTTTGATGTACCAAAAATTCGATCGGCAAGCCATCCACCGATGATTCCAGACATATAGACTAGCGAACCATAGATCGACATAATGGCAAGTGCGGTGCTCTCAGGAAGTCCAAGTCCGCCTTTAGATACCTCATAATACATATAAAAAACCAGGATCGCTCTCATTCCATAATATGAGAATCGTTCCCAGAATTCTGTGAAGAACAATGTGAATAGGCCTTTAGGGTGACCAAAAAAACCTTTCTGAGGAACACTTTCAACTATTTTTTGTTTATCAATTTCTGACATGAAAATAACACTCCTTTAATAGTTAGAAATAATACTCTTTAACACTTTAGTTGTCAAAAGTGTTAATAATCAAATGATTTTAAAGACTTTTATACCGTGGAAAAATGTCGTAAATGATATGAAAATGTAAAAAATTAATGTCTATGGTGGTGAAATAAAGGTTTTTACTTAATGAGAAATACGGTATAATCAAATGAAAACGCTTACTCGTAAGGGAGTTATGACGTATTGCTAAAACAAAAGCTTCTCAAATGGATGAATCACTTAAAACTTAGAGACAAATTAATGCTGACTTTTATAGTGGTTGTTTTAGTTCCAATTTCTTTAGTGGGAATGATGTTAACCCAGGAACTAAGGTCTATTGCTTTGGATGAGATGAATAAACAATCTCAGGCTAATATCGAAAGGGTTAAGGAAAGAACCTACGACCTTCTTAAGATTCCCACGTTCATTTCAAATAGCCTTGAATTTGATAAGGAATTAGATGATCTTGTGAACACGTCTTATAACTCAACCTATGAGGTTTTTCAAAGCTATTATCAATATCAGAACTTTCAATCCTACCTGTATACTCAACGAGAGATAAACGGTATTCGATTTTATTTTGATAATCCTACTCTTATCAATAATTGGGAATTCATACCTGTTGATGATGATTTGAGGAAAAAAAGTTGGTTTCAGCAAGTAGAAGATGAAGTAGGTTTTAATCAATGGCGGTTATTATCAGATGAGACAAATCAAAATCAAACCTATCTTAGTTTAATTAAACGGATTAATTTCTTAGAGAATCAAACGTATGGAGTCGTTGTTATAACAATCGATCCTACCCAGTTAAATGCTATTTTAAATCAAGAGTCTCTATTAACATTCATTACAGATGAAGAAGGTCATATTATTTCAACGAATAAAAAGGAATATATGGATGGAGTGTTGAGTGATTTTATCGATCCGAACATTTTAAGAGAAACTGGGACACATGAATCCGCTTTTGAGGGTGATCAAGCTCAGGTAACAGTAGATCATATTAATCCCATGTTAAGTCAGAGCGAACTGAAAATCGTATCTGTAACCTTAGATAATCTGGTTGTAGAGCGGGCAGATCGACTTGGCGTTACAGGAATTATGATCACACTAATTGGGGTAACGGTGGCAGTTGTTTTAATTGCTATTTTTTCGAACCTTCTTTCTCAACGCCTCTCTAACTTAAGTCGAAAGATTGAACGTGTTGCTGCAGGGGACTTAACAACTAAAATTACGATTGATGGCACAGATGAAATTGGACAGCTTTCGCATCAATTTAATGATATGGTTGAGAATTTAAAAGGAATGATCGAACAAGTTCTCGAAACCAATCGTCAAAAGAACTTAATGGAAGTCACACAAAATGAAATGAAGTTTAAAATGCTTGCGAGTCAAATAAACCCTCATTTTTTATTTAATACTCTTGAATCGATTCGTATGAAAGCTCACATCGAGCAAGAGAAAGAAATTGCTAATGTAGTTAAGCAATTAGGCATTATTATTCGTAAGAGCCTTGATACGGAAGGAAAGCCGCTTCCATTAGAAGATGAAATGGAACTTGTAAAAACGTACTTAGAAATTCAGACATTTAGATATGGAGATAGACTCCAGTATCAATTAAAGATTGCACCAGAATCTAAACACATACTTATTCAACCGTTAACCATTCAACCAATTGTAGAGAATGCTGTCTATCATGGACTTGAAGCGAAAGAAAATGGGGGAGAAGTCGTTGTCTCTACCTATATTCAGGACAGTGACATGATTATTTCAGTTAAAGACAATGGTGTGGGAATTAGCGAAGCTCGGTTGGGTCAAATCCAGGATATGTTTGAGGAAAAAGAAAGTAATGGACAAAATCGGATTGGATTGAGGAACGTACATCAAAGACTTCAGATCATGTATGGGCCGAACGCAGGACTTAAGATTTCAAGTAAAGAGGGAGAAGGTACACACATTCAATTTAGCATACCATGGGAGGGGACATGATGAATCAGGTTATCATTGTTGATGATGAACCCATGATCCGAGAGGGATTACGTTCATTAATACCTTGGGAGCAATATGGGTTTAGTGTAATTGACATCGCTAAGAATGGAAAAGAAGCATTTGAACTATATCAGCGAGTAAAACCAGATCTAATGATCGTAGATATTCGTATGCCAGAAATGGGTGGGTTAGCATTAATAGATCTTATTAGGGAGCATGATACAAAAATTCATTTTATCATATTAACAGGGCATGCAGACTTTAGTTATGCTCAAAAAGCATTGTCTTCTAGAGTAGACGGGTATTTGTTAAAACCATTAGATGAGGATGAACTCATAGACTTGCTTATTCAAATTCGGACTGAGCTACAGAGACATAATGCAATCAACTTATTACAGGAAAAAGATCAACTTTGGCAAAGAGATCTTCTTATTAAAGAGACATTGTCTGAACCAATCGACGCAAAGAACCTAATGACTTTTTATGATAAGTGGAAGGACCATGGTCTTCAAGAAGACAGGTATCGAATTATATTGGTAACCGTTCCTGAATCCATGGATAAAGTTCATGCAGCACTTAGTTCTATTGCTAATGAAAAGAAGGATGCCATTCCTTTTTCAATATGTACTTTTAATGGAGTCATTCTTTTTAATGAAGCGATACACACTGAAAAAAAGGTAGCTGCTTACATTCAAACAACAAAAGGGTATGGTGCTATAGGAGCAACAGTAACAGATCCAAGCCGACCTGTATCAATCCTATGAAGAAGCACAATTCTTATTAAAACAAACGTTTTTATTCGAAGAAGCAACATTTATAACGAAGGATTTGATAGCAGATCTTCAAGAGCATGAGTTAGAAATAGTAACGGAGCTTTCAATGGATGACTATGTAGAAAGTCTTTCCATTACGATTACTCTTGGTCAGACGGAATCATGTCAATCTCAACTACAGGAGTTCACAAATGAATTGATAAGACGCAAATATGATTCACAGCAAATCAAAAAAAATATTGTCCATCTATATTCAATGGTTATAAACCGGCTTGTACTAAATGATTCTAGAAAATTAAAATCAATAGAGTCTACGCAATTTAGTACGAGTCAGATTTATGATCAGCATCATGTGCATGCCATTACTGAGGCTGTAAGTGATCGGTTTACAGAGTTAATTCATCATGTTTACTCGGGAGGTAAGGAGACTACGATTAAAAAAATGGTAGATTTGATTAAACAGCAATATGATCAAAATCTTCGTCTCGAGTCGTTAGCCGATCTTCTTAATTATAATTCCGCTTATTTAGGCAAGCTCTTTCGTGAACACACAGGGGAATACTTTAATACGTACCTTGATAAGGTCAGAATTGAGAATGGAAAAAAACTATTAGTAAACGGATATAAAGTATATGAAGTATCAGAAAAAATTGGATACAAAGATGTGGATTATTTTCATCGTAAATTTAAGAAATATGTAGGGATCTCACCAAGAACGTTTCAGAAAGAGCAGGCAGCGATTAAATGAAGATGAAAAACTGGAGATTGAGACATAACTAAAAGTAAAAGTTATAAAGACGAAAAATATAAAATATGCTGAGTTGCACCGCTACAGGCGAATCCTTAGCACCCGGAGGGCACGGCCTCAGCCTCCTCCGTGGAAAACCACCACTCCAGAGTCGGTCTGCCACGTGCTGGTCCCCCAGGAGCATTCCTGTGGGATTTCTTTTCGTCCTATTTACACAAAAAAAGCCCTCCGTTAAGATGCAATTGTACCCAAACAACACATCGAGGAGGACTTACTATGAATCATACGCGCAATGATCGATTAGATCAAGTTCAAGAGGATACATTGGTGATTGGCATTGATATCGCCAAATTCAAGCACTACGCATGTGCTGTGAATGATCGCAGCCGTGAACTTAGTGATGCCTTTCCGTTTCATCAATCAAGAAATGGGTTTCACCACCTCTATGACGAGCTTGAACAACTAAAGAAGGCTCATCAAAAAACAAACATCCTCATTGGCTTTGAACCAACCGGTCATTACTGGATGAATCTTGCGCAATTTTTAAACCATCATGGCATTCCTTTTGTCTTGGTAAGCCCGCTGCACGTCAATCGAGCCAAAGAGTTTGATGATAACCTACAAACGAAGAATGACCGTAAAGACGCTCGTGTGATTGCGAAAATGGTCACTCAGGGATATTTTAGCTATCCGCGTTTCTTGACGGGCGTAGATGCAGAACTGCGTAATGGCGCAACCCTTCGAGACCGGTTAAAAAAAGATAGGGCGCGTGTGACCAACCAGATCATCCGTTGGATGGATCGGTATTTCCCAGAATTACATGGAGCCTTTAAAGCCATGGGGAAAACCCTTGTCTGCATCTTAAAGTACCGTCCCTTACCTGAGGAGTGGCATGATCTTGAGGTAGAGTCTTTTCTATCCGAGATCAAAGAAAAAGAAGCGATCAGGAACCCCTCTAGAAAGAGATTGCACAACGTTCAAGTATTAGCGTCTCAATCCATTGGGTTAACCGAAGGGAACGAGTTTGCGAGACAAGATATTCGTTCGCTCATTGAGCAATATGAACGAACTTGTGCGGAGTTAGAAGAAACGAAAGAGACGATGCGAGAGCTCGCTCGACAAGTAGACGCCTATGAGAGTTTAATCTCTATCCCTGGTATTAGTGAAGAGACCGTTTGTGAATTACTCGCTGAAACGGGACCACTCACCAACTACAGTCATCCACGCCAACTGACAAAATTAGCGGGATTGACGCTACGTGAGAATTCTTCCGGCCAACATCAAGGACGAAAGAGGCTCTCTAAACGAGGAAGACGCCGCTTGCGTTCTCTGCTCTTTCGAGCGGTTCTCCCGCTCATCCGGAATAACCAAGCTTTCTTAGATCTCTATACGTACTACATTTCAAGAAGTCAAAATCCGCTTCAAAAGAAGGATGCCTTGGTGGTTCTCTGTAGTAAGCTATTGAAGATCTTTTGGGGGTTAAGCCATCACCAGATGGCGTTTGATGCTGAAAAGATGAGGAGTGATAGCCCTCCTCTTCAAAAAGCACGATCCTCGCTCGCTTCATAAGGAAGCCTAAAGGAATATGAAAAATGGTGACTTGGAGAATCGGTAATAAAGACGACTTTTGACCTCGAGTCCATACAGGAGCATAAATCCGACTCTGCCTTATGAAGAGACCCAACGAAGGAATGTGAGCGCACGACGCTAAGAGACATGGGAGGGTATGTCCACATAAGTTGAGCAGAGCTCATTGAAGCACCCATATCGTTATAATTGGATGAGATTCCCTACATCTATTAGCGTAGCGTACGCTCATATTCCTTTAATAAACATTATTGGAATGAATAACTTAGCGTAATCATAAAAAATATTTTTTAACCTGTTAATATAGCCTTTAAAACACTGATACATTAGGTTTTTCGGAGGGAGTCTGCGGATTCGCTTTCCGCTAATTTCTCTTTAAAAAGATAAGATGAGAGTTCACTGTTTACACCCTGAAAGTTAGAGTCGAAATCTAACATTCAGGGTGTTTTTCTTTGAAGACATAGGATGTAAATCACTGATTTTTATCTGATATCTTGTGAAATTTATCATGTATTTCCGTCCACTAATCTCGTTTATGATGAGATAAGGAAGGAGAGAAGAGATGAAAACAGAAAAAATGAAAACGCATTCAAAGTTAAGTGGCTTGTCTCAGAAAAAGAGTTTCTGGACTGTTTTTAAACAACAAAAATATCTTTATTTAATGTCTTTGCCTTTTGTTGCTTGGGTTTTTGTCTTTAACTATCTCCCATTAGGCGGCTGGGTCATGGCTTTTCAGAACTATCGACCTGGTTGGGTTTCTTTGAGCAGGAGTGGGTAGGGCTTCAACAGTTTATTGAGTTGTTTCAGGATGATCGCTTTTATCTCGTCTTGAGAAACACCATTGTCATGAGCCTTATGGGATTAACGGTTGGTTTTACCGTACCCATTTTCTTTGCAGTTTTGTTGAATGAAATTCGAGTTAAAACATTTAAGCGTACAGTACAAACAGTATCTTATCTACCTCACTTTGTATCTTGGGTTATAGTAGCAGGAATTGTTACAAAAATGCTTTCAGTTGATGGTGGAGTAATTAATGATTTACTTGTAGCTGCAGGCTTACTTGATCAACCTGTGCAATTTATGACTAAGGGAGAATATTTTTGGGTGATTGTTACACTGGCTGATTTATGGAAAGAGATGGGTTGGAATTCCATTATCTTTCTAGCGGCAATTGCAGGGATAGATCCTCAACTTTATGAAGCAGCAAAAGTGGACGGGGCAAGTCGTTTTAGACAGATTTGGCATATTACTTTAACAGGGATTAGACCAACGATTTTAGTTGTATTAATTCTTTCTATAGGAAATCTAATTACAATTGGTTTTGAGAAGCAATTTTTACTTGGAAATCCAACAGTTGTTAATTTCTCGGAAGTATTAGAACTTTATGCATTGAATTACGGAATTGGTTTAGGTAGATTCTCATATGGTACAGCCATAGGGATCTTTAATTCATTAGTCAGTATTATGCTGTTGTTCTTAGCTAATGGAATCTTTAAACGATTCGCGAATCAAAGTGTTATGTAGAAGGGAGGGTGAACCTATGAAAAAGCTACTAGCAAGTAATAGAACAACGGTTAATGATCGATTGTTTGACATCTTTAATTATACATTTTTAACCATCGTTTTTGTGGTTACATTGTATCCATTTCTTAATGTACTGGCTATTTCATTAAACGATTCTACAGATACGGTACGAGGCGGCATTCATATTTGGCCGAGGGCTTTTACTCTTGAAAATTACAAAACAATCTTTGAATATGACAACCTAGTAACGGGATTAATCAATTCAGTGCTCCGTACTGTTATTGGAACTATATTAGGTGTTCTTTCCTCAGCTATGGTGGCGTTTACATTAAGTCGAGCAGACTTTCAAGGTAGAAAGTTTGTCTCTATCTTTATTGTCTTAACTCTCTATTTCTCTGGTGGGTTAATTCCAGGTTATATGTTAATGAGAGAATTGAACTTAATTAATACCTTTTGGGTGTATATCTTACCAGGTATGGTAAATGCCTTTAACATCATCATTGTAAGGTCGTTTATGGATGGGCTTCCATATTCGCTTCAAGAGTCAGCAAAAATTGATGGTGCTAGTGACTTCACTATTTTTTGGCGAATTGTTATGCCTCTTTGTATGCCTGTTTTAGCAACAATTGCATTATTTGTGGCAGTAGGGCAGTGGAATGCTTGGTTTGACACCTATCTCTATAACAGTTCAAATCCTGCGTTAACGACCCTTCAGTATGAATTGATGAAGATTCTACAGAACACAAATATGGGAGCATCGGATCCTAATGCTTTCAGGGGAGTGGTTGGAGAAGAAGCGGCTAAGCAAGTTTCTCCAGAGTCGATTAAAATGGCGATTTCTATGGTCACCATCATCCCTATCTTATTAGTCTATCCATTCTTACAAAAGTACTTTGTTCAAGGAATGACGTTGGGTGCAGTGAAAAGCTAACGATAGGAGGCAGAAGATGAACAAATATTTGAGGAATGGGTTGTTCTTCACTTCAATTGTTTTAATAGCTGGTGTAACAGGATGTAGCAAAGATTCAGCGAATGTAGAGGATGAGGATCCTGATGGTGATATTACACTGAGTTTATTTGGTGCAGACATGCATTCTCAGTGGGATAACATGGAGAGCCCTGTAAGTCAGATTGTTAAAGAAGAGACTGGCGTCACATTGAACGCTGAATTTGATGTTAATGGAGGAGACCAAAAAATCTCCTTGATGGCAGCAAGCGGTGATTATCCAGACTTAATTTTACCAAAGGGAAATGCTAGCACACTTGTTGATTCAGGAGCGTTGCTAGATTTGACTGATCTAATTGATGAGCATGCTCCTAATCTTAAAAAAATCTACGGAGAATACTATGACCGGTTGAAATGGAGTAATGAGGATGAGTCCATCTATATCCTTGCGACCCCTCCGGTGGATCAAACGTATTGGCAGCCTGGGACCGGATTTATGCTGCAGCATGATGTAGTTGAAGAACTTGGCTATCCTGATATTCGAACTGTGCAAGACTTTGAAGATGCAATAAAAGAATATAAGGATATTAATCCGACGATTGATGGGCAGCCAACAATTGGGTTATCCCTGCTTGCTGATGATTGGAGAATAATGATTTCCACGACAGATCCTGCTGCCTTTGCTACAGGCTCAACAGGAGATGGAGAGTTTTACGTTGATCCAGAAACATATGAAGCTAAATTACATTATCGTAGAAGTGAAGAAAAAGACTATTTTCGTTGGTTAAACCACATGAATGATATCGATTTGTTAGATCCTGAGAGTTTTGTACAAAAGTATGATCAGTACCTTGCGAAAATATCTTCAGGTCGTATATTAGGACTAATTGATTCAGATTGGCAAGTAGGAGAAGCGCAAAGGGCTTTGAGAGAAGCAGGAATGGAAAACCGGATGCATGGTATGTATCCTGTCACATTAACAGAAGAATTTAAACACCCTAATTTTCAAGATACAGGATATCTTGGAGGGTGGGGAATCGGTATTTCCGTTGATTGTGAAAATCCTGTTAGAGCTATTAAATTCTTAGATTATCTTGCATCAGATGAAGCTCAGATTCTTCAAAACTGGGGGATTGAAGGCGAACATTATACGATTGAAGACGGAAAACGTGTGATTAGTGAAGAAGAAATGGATGAACGTGATAATAATGCAAACTACCAAAAACAAACGGGAATCGGTGTTTTGAAAGGGTTTGCACCTGCTTACGGTGATGGAGTTGAAGATTCAACAGGTCAGACTTACACCATAGCTAGTCCTGAACAGATTAAAGACTCGTATACGGATAAAGAAAAAGAGGTTCTTGGTGAATATGGAGCTGAATTGTGGAAGGATCTTTACCCGCAAGAAGATGAATTTCCAGCTAAACCATGGGGCGCAGCTTATAATATGGCCGTTCCGTCAGGATCTAGTTTAGAACTAACGTTGCAAAGATGTTTAGACATTATGAAACGTAAAGTTCCAGAAGCGATCTTGGCAGACCCGAACGATTTTGACAAGGTTTGGGATGAGTTTATGAGTGAACTTGAAGCAGCGGGAGTAGAAGAGGCAGAGAAAGAATACACTGAACTGATTAAAAATAGAGTTGAGCTTTGGGGAGGGAGTTAATAGCTGAACGTTCATAATGATAGGTACTAATTATTCCAATAGATTAAATCTAATCATAAGGGGAGAGTTGAATGAACAAACATTGGAGAAGAGGCATGTTCCTAAGTTCAGTCATATTGGTTGGGGGGATTTTGGGATGTAGTAAGGATACAGCCAATCTGGAGGATGAAGATCCAGATGGTGAGATAACTTTAAATTTGTTCAGTGGTGACATGCATTCCCAGTGGGATAACATGGAGAGTCCGGTTAGTCAAAAAGTTAAAGAAGCAACAGGAGTGACCATCAATGGCGAGTTTGATGTCAACGGTGGAGATCAAAAGATTGCTCTGATGGCAGCAAGTGGAGATTATCCAGATTTAATCTGGCCAAAAGGTAATGCAGGTACACTAGTTGATGCAGGAGCATTTCTAGATTTAACGGATTTAATTGAAGAACATGCACCAAACTTAAAGGAAATCTATGGTGATTATTTTGACCGTCTTAAATGGAGTAATGATGACGAATCGATTTATATCTTGCCAACTGCTGAAGTTGATCACACTTATTGGGAACCAGGAACAGGCTTCATGCTGCAGCATGCAGTAGTAGAAGAGCTTGGTTACCCTGAGATTAGAACCGTTGATGATTTTGAAAACGCAATCAGAGAATATAAAGAAAAAAATCCCACCATTGATGGTCAACCAACAGTTGGATTATCGCTTTTAGCAGATGACTGGAGAATCATGATCTCCACAACAAACCCTGCATTCTTTGCAACGGGCGCTCCGGATGATGGAGAATTTTATATTGACCCTGATACCTATGAAGCGAAATTCCATTATCGTCGTGCCGAAGAAAAAGAGTACTTCCGTTGGTTAAACCATATGAATGATGAAGAATTGTTAGATCCAGAGAGTTTTGTTCAAAAATATGATCAATACCTTGCAAAAATATCATCTGGTCGTGTTCTAGGTTTAATTGACGCTGACTGGGAAGTAGATGAAGCGCAAAGAGCATTAAGAGAAGCAGGAATGTCAGAACGTATGCATGGCATGTATCCTGTTACGTTAACAGAAGAATTTAAACACCCTAATTTCCAAGATACAGGTTATTTAGGTGGCTTGGGAATCGGCATTACAGTTGATTGTGAAAATCCTGTTCGAGCTATTAAGTTCCTAGATTATCTTGCTTCAGAAGAGGGTCAAATCTTGCAGAACTGGGGTATTGAAGGAGAACACTATACAATTGAGGATGGGAAACGTGTCATTAGTGAAGAGCAGATGGATGAGCGTAATAACAATGCGAATCATTCCAAACAAACAGGTATCGGTGTCTTAAGAGGATTTGCTCCTGTTTATGGTAATGGCGTTGAAGATTCAACAGGTCAAACGTTTACTGTTGCTAGTCCTGATCAAATCAAAGATTCTTATACAGATGTAGAAAAAGAAGTTTTAGATGCGTATGGAGCAGAGTTCTGGAAGGATTTATATCCTCAAGAAGATGAGTTCCCGGTAAAACCTTGGGGAGCTGCATATAATATGGCTGTTCCAGCAGGATCTAATCTAGAGCTAGTTATGCAAAGATGCCTTGACATCATGAAACGTAAAATTCCAGAAGCTATCTTGGCCGATCCAGAAAAATTTGACGTCGTTTGGGATGAATTCCAAGACGAACTACTTGCTGCAGGTGCTGAAGAAGCAGAGGCAGAATATACAGAACTGATCAAGGACCGCATTGAATTATGGGGTGAATAATTATTGACATCAAAAAAGCCGTGAGAGGTAACACTTCTCACGGCTTTTTCTTCATTAAAATTTTGATTGAATCATTACTGAATCCCTATTACTATTCGAAACCACATTCCATCGACTTTGTATGAGAGTAGCTAATTCAACCTTCTCTGCTGTTGTTAGGATCAAGTTAGAAAGAACAAAATTTTGCTCTTTGTAATGGATATCTTCTAGCTTGTTGAAACGTAGCTTTAAAAGCTTTTTGACGCCATTCATGTGAAGAAATTTAAATTGATAACCATCTAGCAGTGCCTTCTCCCAGGGCTCATTAAGATCTTCAGCTGTTTGAATACGTTCAATAAAATCCATGTTTGGTTCAATAACGAGATCAGCGATGGGTTCGAAGTCTCGTTTTTTTATTAAAGTCACAAGTTCTTGATCTGTCAAACCACTTGTCCTGCAATTCTCAATTAAAAAAGCAATCGGCATAGAAAGTTGTACAGTGGATGTCATTATTGATCAACTACCTTAACATCTTTTAATAGAACTACACCAGATGGTAGTGTTTTGACTCCAGTAATTTGATCAGACACACCTAATAAATCTACTGGATAGTACAAAAAGTCAAACGGCACATCATTTGCTACGATATCCTGAGCCTCTTGGAATAATGCATTTCTTTCAGCTTCGTCCTCTGTTTGAATCGACTGATCAACGAGTTGATCGAATTCAGGATTTGCGTAGGTATAACGTAACTGGTTACTGCTTTGCTTATTTGAGTGAAGGATGGTGAATAACGCATTATAACCATCACCTGTAGGACTAGAACGACCTAATAGGAATAAATCAGCTTCACCTTGACCAGTATACTCAACAAAAGAAGCAAACTCCATTTGACTGATTTCAACTGTAACTCCAATATCCTGTAACGCTTGTTGGATGTACGTTGCGATATCTACACGGGTACGGTCATCATTAACAGATAGCTCAAGAGTAAGATTACTTTGTCCGGCTTCTTCTAGCAACTCTTTTGCAGCGTCTGGATCAAATGGCAATGCGTCGACATCTGCAAAGCCAAAATCATTTGGCGAAAGTGGACTGTTTGCGACTGTGCCGATTCCGTTTAAAATGGAATCCACAATCACATCCTTATCAATGGCCATTGAGATGGCTTGTCTTACACGAATATCATCAAATGGTTTTTTGTTTGTGTTAAAGCCCAGGAAATTCACATAGGTTGAATCGGTTTCGATGATTGAAGCTGCATCACTATTCTCAATTTGTTCCATACTATTTGGGTTGATTGAATCAATGATATCAGAAGCTTGTGTTTCTAAATCAGCCACTCGAGTAAGCTCTTCTGGAACAATTTTATAAGTGACCCCTTCAATATCGGGAGCACCACCCCAATAGTCTTCATTTCGTACCAATTTTATTTCTGAACCTGGACTCCAAGATTCAAATTTAAATGGGCCAGTTCCAATTGGTTTCTCTGCTACTATACTGCCTGGGTCAGCACCGTTTGCGACTGCTTCGTTATCTTCTTTAATTACTTCAGGGCTAAGCATAGAACCTCCATACTGAGCTAAATGAGCCGGTAAGGAAGCAAAGGGTTCACTTAAATGGAATCGAACAGTATATGGATCAACGACCTCAACTTCTTCAATTCGATCATATAAATAAGCTGTTGGAGAAATGGTTTCTTCTGCTAGGCTCCGATCTAAATTAGCTTTTACAGCATCGGCATTAAATTCAGTACCATCATGGAACGTCACATCATCGCGAAGTTTAAACTCCCAAGTGGTAGGGTCGATTGTCTGCCATTCCGTTGCTAGTCCTGGTTCAAGATCCATGGACTCATTTTGTGTAACTAGTCGATCATATACGTTAAAACCAACCTTCCAGTTTACAACAACATTTTCGGTATGTGGGTCAAGCTTTTGAATATCTGTTGCCAAGGAGTAGTTAATTGTGCGACCAGGTTCGTTTGATTCTGCTTCTGGTGATTGAGCTGTATCGTCATTACTATCACTTGAGCAAGCACTTAAGAGCAGGGTAAAGGTCAATAGAGTTAACGTTAAGTATTTTTTCAAATAGAAAACCTTCTTTCATATTATGTTTTTTCATAGATGGTTTTGTTGAGAGATTCTTTTTGCAATGGCCAAAGAGGTTCCACTAATGTGTGCATACATGGTTTCTTTTGCGAGCCTTGAATCCTTTTTAATGAAGGCTTCTACAAGTTGTTTATGGTGATTGATTGTATTTAACTTAACCTCATCACTATATGGCATTAGATCAAGCGCAGGATTAATACTCGTTCTTATTTTGCGTATTGCATTTGCAATATATGCGTTTTGGGAAGCAGCTCCAATCAAGAGGTGAAACTTAACATCAATAGAACGGAATTCTTCACGCATTATTGACTCACTTTGACTTTGGTGAAGTAGTTGTTCTAATTGTTGCAGGTCTCTTGGTAAGATTCGGTCCGCTGCAAGGCGTGCCGCTTCAGGTTCTACCATTAGCCTGTATTCAAAAATCTCGAGTAAATCTTGCCAAGAGGATTCAATGTCCTCTTTTGTTCTTGTATTTGAACGTTGTGTGACGGGTAGAACAAATGTACCGCCTTTTGCTCCTAATCGCTTTTCTATTAAGCCTTGAGTCTCTAAAGTAGATAGAGCTTCACGAAGGGCTAAGCGACTGCAATTAAAAGCGGCAGCAAGCTCTCTTTCAGACGGAAGCTGTTCATTAGATAAAAACTCTTTTAGTATGATGGCTTCTTCTAGCTGTTCGAGAATAAAATCACTTACTTTTTTAGATTGAACCTGTCTAAAGAATGGATGACTAATAGAGTTGCCCCTCCTTTTGTTTAAGGTTTAAACCTTAAACCATTCAAAATAAAAACAACAATTCCCACAAAAATACCCGGGTTTGAATAAGCAAATCCTAGCATACCACTAAAGAGCTGTCAATAAACTTATTTTTTAAAATCAGGCAAACTCACCAGTAAAAATCTAAGTAAACCATGATTTCTTACTCAATTTTTACTATAATAGGGACTATCAATGGATAATACATCCATTATATAGTTCTTGTGAAATGGTTATAAGGGAGTTGGCTATGAAGAAATATCAATATAAATTCCAAATGAAAATAGAGCGTACACTAGAAGAGTGGAAAGAACATAATAGGGTTTCGTATGATGAACTTTATCGATTTCTACATTCAATAGCCGGTACTGGATCATCCATCGGCCTTCCACAACATTCAGTTGAAGCAAGGGAACGTCTTGAAAGGCTTGATCCTAATAAAAAAATCTGGTTATATGAAGACATTTATACATACTTATCAGATACAATTCTACTAGTAAAAAAAGCAGGGGTTACTCGAAGTGAGAATCAAGAACTCTCATTAATTTTAGTAATCTCTGAACATGCGGAGTATTTAGCTTATCTAAAGGATCATTTAGAGAAGTATCAGTTTATGGTTACTGGTGCGATTACGCTAGAAAAGGGAAATCAATTGTTTAACGATCAAAAACCTGATTGCGTTCTCTTAGACTACCCCTATGAATATGAACATGCACCAGCAGAGTTAGATGCTCTAGCTCAAAAAGCATTCTCAGAGATTGTTCCGGTCATGATTTTAAGTGAACTATCTAATCGGAGGATTCAGAATCAAGCCTATAAAAAAGGAGTGACTGATTACTTTGTTAAACCAGTTCATTTTGAAGAGTTATCTATTCGTATAACAAATCGGATTAAGCTCAGAAGTATTTTCGAAAATTCAATTATGTATGATGAATTGACAGGTGTATTTACAAGAAGATATTTACGTTTGGAAGGAACAAGACAATTAGAATTATACCATCGTTATGGAACGGTATTTTCACTTGTATTAATGGATTTAGATTTCTTTAAGAAGATTAATGATACGTATGGTCATCAAACTGGCGATGATGTTCTAAGGGGATTTGCTGATTTTCTCACTAGTGTAAAAAGAGAAGGTGATCTAGTCATTCGATTAGGAGGAGAGGAGTTTGTCTTGCTACTGCCTAATACAAATGCAGAACAGGCTCTCATCATGACTGAACGATTTAGAGAAGGCTTTCAAAAGGTTCAATTTCCATATCAACATGATTCTTTTCGCGTAACGTTTTCAGCTGGAATCTCAGAAGTATCAAAGTCTATTAGTAAAGTGGAAGAATTAAGTGATCAGGCAGATAAAGCGTTATATGCGGCAAAACGTACTGGGAGAAATAAGACCCTAATGTACGATCCATTAGAGGTCTATGAGGCTGAACAAGTTGTTACTATTTGTATTGTTGATGACGATGAAATATTAAGACAGTTGGTAGAGGAACAACTTCAAAAAATAAGTGTAAGTGGATTCAGATTTCAAATATTAACGTTTGAAAGTGGCAAAGCGTTCCTTGATACAGATTGGTATCAACCAAGGCAAAAGTTTTTAGTGATTCTTGATCGAATGATGCCAGGAATAAATGGCCTTGACGTTTTAAATCAGATTCGAACAAATTACCCGGAATTAGATATTATGGTTGTGATGTTAACGGGACAATCAAACGAAACAGAAATTGTTCAAGCGCTAAATGCAGGGGCGGATGACTATATTACTAAACCATTCCAACCAGATGAATTACGTGCTCGCATACAGAGATTACTTCAACGAACTTTATTATAAAAGGTATAGGAATGAGGGATTGGTATGAAAAAGGTATTAGTTGCAGACGATGAAGAAGTTCTAAGAATGTTAATTACAGATACATTAGAAGACTTAGATTTAGATGTGTATGAAGCAACAGATGGTAAAGAAGCACTAGATCTAATACAAGAGCATGATTTTGATCTTCTTGTATTAGATTATATGATGCCTGAGATGACAGGAATTGAGGTTATAGAGAAAGTAAGAACGATTGAGAATAAGAAGCAGGTCTTAATTATGATGCTAACGGCAAAAAGTCAGCAAGCGGACCAAGAGGAAATTTTAAAAAAGGGTGCAGATTTCTTCTTGGCAAAACCCTTTAGTCCAATAACCTTAATGGATCGTGTGCAGGAGATATTAAAATGAAGGAGTATTTTCAAAAAAGCTTAAATCGACAATTAGTGTCATTTATGGCCATTATTATATTTGTCACATTAATTCTTGGTACAGGTTTAATCTATTATGTTAGTGCAAATCAAACGAGCTACATTGATAATAGACAGGAATTAGTTGAAAAACAAGATCTTGCTTTTCAGATAGATACGAAAGTCAATCAGATGTTAATCCATTTAAGAGGCTATTTTGCATTTCAATCTGATAAAGAGTATTCACTTTTAATAAGTGATTTAGAATCTATAAGTCAATCTATAGATGAGTTCTCATATATGAACCTGGAGTCAGAAGAGGTTGAATTTATTGATGCGGTGGATATATTAATCGAACAAGTAGAAAGTTTTATTCCTACAGCAGTAGAACTAATAAATAATGAGAACTTAGAAGAATTAAGGGAAATCGGAAACTCAAGTGGAGGAGAAGTTGTTAATCAATTAACAGCACTAACTACTGAAAATCTAAAACAAACAAATGACAAGCTTGCTAATCTGAGCTCAGATTATACGAAAGCAAACAATACCGTCTTATGGCTACTATTTGGCTTTATAGTCATCTTTATAGCGGCATTGTTTTTAATTATTCGTCGGATTTTCACAAAAATTGGTAAGCCACTAGGTGATTTAACGTTAGCAAGTCAACAACTTGCAGCTGGTAAGGATGTTAACCTTATTGAGAGTAATAGGGAAGACGAGGTAGGAATTCTTTCGCGTACATTTAATGGGATGGTGTACACCTTACAAGAAAAAGAAGAAGAATTAATTGCTCAAAATGAAGAATTAATTAGCCAACAGGAAGAACTCGAACATCAGCAATTTAAGCTCCGTTCATCTTTAGAAGAAACGGAATCAGTTAGGCAAGTATTAGAAAAATACAATCGATTAAACCACTCTATTTCAGTTACCTTAAATGAACAAGAGCTTCTTGAACAAATTATTGATCATATGGGTGAACTATATCCTGTTGAACGAATGGGATTTGTTTTATTAAAAGGAAGTAAGAGAGTCGCGGTACGTGGGATTAGTGACAATCTTATGAAAGTATTATCTGAGACCTTTCACGATGGAATGGGTGTCTTGCTTAACGAGAAAAAAACATGTCATCAAGTGAAACGAAAATCATCGAAATATGAGCAAGGTATTGCAGAAGAACCAATTGATGTGTATGACCTGTATGTACCTGTCTACTCTTCTTCTAAAGATCTTACTGCAGTGTTTTGTGCAACTAGAGTTGGTACTAGTTTTTCTGGCAAGGAGCAGAAGGAACTACAGGGAGTTATGGGACATATAGCAATAGCCGTTGAACGAGTTATGTTATATGAACAAACTGAACAGGATCGACAACTAAATCAAGATATCATTGATAATGTTAATGAAGGCATTCAATTTATGGATCGTGAGGGGATGCTACTAAGATCTAATGAACTATTTAGAGAGATGGTCAATCTACCGCAGGATGGTTTTGAATTAGAATATAAGCAGTACGATTCCTGGAAACATCAGTGGTTAGATCATGTAGAAGAGGCGGATAAATTAGCGTCATTTTTGGATCAAGTATTGCTCGCAGAAACGGATGAAATCCTTTCAATGAAATACAAATTAATTGAAGGGTCACGGATGATTGAAGTATATGCTGAACCTGTTTATCAAGATGAAGTACGAAAAGGAACAATTCTTGTACATCGTGATATTACAAAAGAGCATGAAGTCGATCAAATGAAGTCCGAACTCGTAAGTACTGTAAGTCACGAGCTTCGAACACCTTTATCGAGTATTCTTGGCTTTACCGAATTAATGATTGAGCGCGAATTAAAACAAGCTCGTCAAGAAAAATATCTGAAAACCATTCATAAAGAAGCAAACAGATTAACAAATCTAATTAATGATTTTTTGGATTTGCAGCGAATGGAATCCAATGTTCAAACGTATAACAAAAATTCAGTAGACCTTAAGGAACTTCTTGTACAAGTGATTGCAAAATATGAGCCGACCTACAAAGATCATCAATTTATGATTCGAGACTTGGCGAATCAAACAGTTGTATGGGCAGATGCAGATCGAATGGAGCAGGTGTTCATTAACATCATCAGTAATGCCGTTAAGTTCTCTCCAAATGGTGGGCATGTAGAGGTTGTACTTTTAAATAAAGTGGATTCTTTATATATTCATATAAATGACGAAGGACTTGGTATTCCTGAAGCGGAATTAGGAAAAATGTTTACAAAGTTTCATCGAATTGATAATTCTGATAGAAGAAAAATCGGAGGAACAGGACTGGGACTACCAATTACAAAAGAAATTTTAGAAGCACACGGTGGGTCTATTTCAGTTAAATCTGAACTTGGAGTTGGTAGTACCTTTATTTTAGCCCTCCCATATGAAATTCAGTCATCACTGCTTCCAATCTCAACAATTAATGCTGATGATATGAATCGATTCAGAGTGGCTATTATTGAAGATGACCAAAGTCTTGCTTTACTACTTGCAGAGGAACTGAAGCAAAGTGGCTTTGAGGTTCAACATTTCCTTAATCCTCAAAAAGCTCTTGATCAAATTAAAACCCAACAGATTGATGCAGTTGTTGTAGATTTAATGCTAGGTGATGAAATGGATGGTTGGGAATTTATAAAGGCACTCAAGCAATCCGATGAAACTAAGAATCTACCTGTATTCATCTCATCTGCACTTAACGAAATTAGCGGACGAGCAGCAGAATTTGACGTAAGTAAATATTTAACAAAGCCTTATCCACCGCATGAATTATCTACTGTAATTAAAAATACCTTATCAAGTGATAAAAAAATTGGTCAAATCGTTATGCCAGAGGAGTAAAAAGGTTTATTATATAAAATAAGAGGGAAATTTTAAGACATGCTCTTGCATGTCTTTTTTTCTTAATATGATCTTCTATACACAGACAGGGTGAAAATGAATGACTAAACATATAGCAGTAGTTGGGGCAGGGCCAGGTGGATTAGCTTGTGCAATGCTACTAGCCGGTCGAGGATATCACGTGGATGTCTATGAAAAGCAGCCATACCTTGGTGGTCGTACGTCCGCATTTAAGAAAGATGGATATACCTTTGATCGCGGCCCAACATTTCTAAGCATGCCGTACATATTGGAAGAGTTATTTGATTTTGTTGGTAGAAAACTAGATGACTATCTTGATCTATTAAAAGTTGAGCCAATGTATGAATTACGGTTTAAAGACCTAGTATTTAGTCCTTCTGCTACCTTCCAATCGACCTTTGAACAAATCCAGTCCTTGTTCCCCGGAGATGAGCTTGGATATAAGCGGTTTATGGAAGATACAAGACGGAAAATGAATGCACTTCTTCCGGTCTTGCAGAATCGTCATAGCTCCTTACTCGATTACGCCAGATGGAGAACCATTAAAGCTCTACCGGAGTTATCATTAAATCAGTCTTTATATGAGGTATTAGATTCATATTTTACAGATGAGCGTTTAAAGCTATCTTTCACCTTTCAGTCGAAGTATCTGGGAATGTCCCCGTGGGAGTGCCCAGGTGCGTTTAGTATCCTGTCTTATATGGAACATGAGTATGGGGTCTGGCATCCAAGAGGTGGATTAAACCAGATCTCAGAGGCAATGGCCAAAGTTGTTCAAGAGTATGGTGGACGTATTCACCTGAACACACCAATTAAACAAATCCTTACCAAAAATAAATCAGTCTATGGCCTTGAACTAGAAAATGGTGAAGCGTATCAATACGATGATGTCGTTATAAATGCAGATTTTGCTTATGCGATGACTGAGTTATTTTCAGAAACGAAGCTAAAACAGCATACAAAAGCAAAGCTAGATAAAAAGAACTATTCTTGTTCGTCGTTTATGATTTATATTGGCTTAGACAAGCAATATGACCAAACGCACCATACCGTCGTTTTCTCAGAGGATTACAAAAAAAATGTAGAAGAAATCACTAAAAGTAAAACGTTATCCGCGGATCCATCTATCTATATTCAAAACCCTGTTGTGACTGATTCAAGTTTGGCACCTTCAGGAAAGTCAGGTCTCTATATTCTTGCACCAGTCCCGAATAACTTTAGTCTATTAGATTGGGAAAGACATAAATACGAGTTTAGAGACTTGATTTACGATATTATTGAGCAACGAACGGAATTTGAAAATCTAAGAGATCATGTAGTATTTGAAGAACTACTAACGCCAGATGATTGGCAAAATCATCATAATATTTATCAAGGTGCGACATTTAACCTTGCTCATAATTTAGGACAAATGATGTACTTTAGGCCTCATAATCAATTTCAGGAGCTTAATAACTGCTGGTTAGTAGGAGGCGGAACACATCCAGGAAGCGGTTTGCCGACCATTTTTGAATCGGCTCGAATTACTGCCAACTCGTTAATGGATGCAGACAAAAAGGGGTTATACAAACAATGAAAACCATTATAGTTGGCGGAGGAATTGGTGGTTTAATTACTGCCCTTTACTTAACAAAACGAGGCGAACAAGTAGCCATAATTGAAAAAGAAGAAATGCTCGGTGGGCGATTGGCTTTTATTCAAAAAGATGGGTTCACGATTGATAAAGGACCTACCATCGTTTTGCTTCCTGAGATGATCAGGTCCATATTGGAAGAAGTAGGGGTTGACCCTAACAGTTTGGAAATGGTTCGAATAGACCCACTTTATTCGTTGACCTATTCTGATGGCACAACATTTATGAAGTGGAGTAACAAAGAGAAGCAGCTTGCTGAAATAAATCGGGTTTTTCCAGGGGAAGAGCAATCTTTTTTATCGTACCTTGATACGATGAATAAGCGCTTTACACTTGGAAAATCAGTTTTTTTAGATCGTCAATTTATAAAAAAGCGTGATTTTTTCAGTTTTCCATCTTTAGTGGCTTTAATGAAGTTGAAGGCTTATCAATCCGTAGAAAAACAGACAGCACAATTCTTTAAGGATCAACGTCTTCAAGAGGCTTTTTCTTTACAGACTTTGTATATTGGTGGGGCACCGTCTACGTCTCCTGCCTTATATTCACTTGTATCATTTAGTGAGCACTATCATGGTATTTGGTATGTGAAGGGTGGATACGGAAGTCTAATTCCAATTCTTGAAAAAGAATTAAAAATGCGTGGTGTAGAGATCTACCTAAATACAACAATTAACCGGATTGAAGAAAAAGATAATAGAGTATCTGCTGTTCATTCTGAAGATCAGTGCTTTGAAGCAGATCGCTTTGTCATGAATGGAGAAATTCCACTTGTAAAAGCAATGCTTCCCGAGAAACAGCCTAAAAGACCAGCATATATCTCTTCGTCATCTTGTCTATTGCTTTATTTTGGCCTAAATAAAACGTATGAAGAAGCAAACGTACATCAATTTTATATGTCAGAGGATTTCAAAAAGAATATGAAAGAGATTTTTGCGGATAAAAGGTTACCGTCGAATCCATCTCTTTATGCGTTTCACCCATCTAAAATAGATGACACTTTGGCACCATCAGGGAAAGCTGTGCTATACGTTCTAATTCCAGTGCCTTCTGGTTCTGAAATTGATTGGAAGGACGTGGATGCGTTTATAGATTCTTGTATCGAAACATTAGAATCATGGCATTTCCCTAACCTGCGAGAGCATATGGAATGGATGGAGGTTCGAACTCCACAAGATGCAGAAGAAGACGGACTGTTTCAGGGTGGAAGCTTTGGGCTCGCACCAGTTTTAAAACAGTCTGGAGTTTTTAGGCCACAGATAAAACCGTTTGGCAGAGATAATTTATATGCCGTTGGAGCGTCTGTTCATCCTGGAGGAGGCATTCCAATAGTGATGCAGGGAGCAAAGCTTTTGTCTGATTATCTTGCTAATGAGACAGAACCAGCTATAAGGAAGGAGAAATCTGTTTGAAGACGTTAGAAGACGCCTATCAGGATTGCCACAAGATTATAAATCGTCATTCGAAAACCTTTTCTAAAGCCTTTAGCTTGCTGCCTGCAGCAAAAAGAAAAGCTGTATGGGCAATCTATGCCTTTTGTCGAAGTGTTGATGATATTGTGGATGAGGGAGCAAATCCTCATGAGGAACTGGCTGAATTCGAAAAACAATTTGAACTGTTTTTGAATCAGGAATTACCACTTGAGCAATCGATGTGGTTAGCTTTAGATGATGTATTTAAGAAATTTGACGTTAATAAACAAGCTTTTACCGATATGATTAAAGGACAACAAATGGACCTTGTCAAAAATCGCTATTATACAATGGAGGAAGTGGAAGAGTATTCGTATTATGTTGCAGGAACAGTAGGGTTAATGCTATTACCTGTTCTTGCTCCAAATAACCATAAGCAGCTTGAAGCGGGTGGTAAGTCTCTAGGGACGGCTATGCAGATTACGAATATCCTGCGAGATATTGGTGAAGATATCCAGCGAGGTAGAATTTATTTGCCCTCAGATCTAATGGATTTATTCGGAGTCACAGAAGAGCAAATCAAGGCTAGTGAGGTAACGGACTCCTTCATAGAGTTGTGGGAACACATGGCTACACGTGCTGAAGATCTGTACAAGCTTGCATTAGAATCTATTGAATACTATCCAATAGATGCACGTATGCCAGTAAAGGGTGCTGCGTACATGTATCGAGCCATATTAAATTCTGTAAGAAGAAATCAATATCAAGTATTCACTACTCGATCATTCATTACTCAAGAAGAGAAACAAAATATTCTTTCGCAATTATAAACGTTTAAAAACGATTGATTCTCAAATGAGATTCAATCGTTTTTTGTTGGCGATGTATATTAATTTTGATTACTTAACAATTTAGCTACATTCAGTCCACTTAACACTACCATTGGAGAGCCTCCACCTGGGTGCGTAGAACCACCTACAAAATAGATATTCTCTAAGTCACGCGCTTTATTAGCAGGACGGAGAAAAGCGTTCTTTTTTGTATTGGCAGATACACCGTAAAGAGCGCCACGATAGGCATGATAATCTTGATGAATCTGGTCAGGTGAGATTATTTGGTCTTCAATGATATGAGGCCCCAAATTCAGACCGTAGGAAGTTAAAAGTGTATAAATGTGTTGCTTATAATCCTCAAGACTAATCTGATTATCGTGCTTGTTTAGGGCGGGTGCATTAACCAGGATAAATAAATTGTCTCCATCAGGTGAAGCAGTTGGGTCAGTGTAAGACGAGTTGCTAATATAGATAGTCGGGTGTTCACTGTATGTTTTCTTTGAGAATAGGTCATCAAACTCCTGCTGATAATTAGAGCTAAAATAAACCTGGTGATGAACCAATTCAGGCAATCGCTTGTCTAAGGCAGCAAGGATAACAAAAGCTGAGATTGATGGTTCAAGCTTGTCTCTTTGTAGATTTGTAAAAGATGGTCTATCTTTTTCTTCAATAAGATCAGGAAATACCTTTAATAAATCACCATTAATGATCACATCATCACAGCAGACAAAGGAACCGTCCGAGAATTCAACACCTTCTGCTCTCTGATCAGCTACTTGAATACGAACAGCTTCCATACTCGGGTACAGCTCTACACCTAATTCGTTTGCTCTCCTCGTAAAACCTTCTGCAATACTAGGATTACCGCCCTCAGCATAATAAACTCCTTGTATCAACTCAAGATAGGCAATCATTGAAAAGGTCGCCGGTGTTAAATACGGGGATGAACCAATGTAGGTCGCATATCGGTTTAACATTTGTACAACATTAGGGTGCTTAAAAAAACGACGATGAAAGGAGTCTAGAGTTGTGAATGGATACACTTTGAACAAGGCCTTAGATAACGATGGAGACAGATAGTCCTTCCAGCTTGTGAAGGTCCGTGGAAAAAAATAATCAGTAGATAATTTATACAGATCATTTACTTCTTTTAGATAGCGATCATAGGCTGCTTCAGTTACGCCAAATGAGGCAAGGTTTTGTTTCATTTTCTCTGAATCGGCTGTCATATCTAAATACGTACCGTCAGCAAAGTGATTTCTTGTATGTATATCTAAGCGTTTGAATGTGAAATAATCCCTTGGTTCGGCGCCTGACTCACTAATGACTCGATTGAAGACTTCTGGCATGGTCATCGTGTTAGGACCAAAATCAAAAGAAGCCATTCCGAGCCGATACCTGCGCATCTTGCCACCCATATGGCTGTTTTTTTCAAAAAGTTTAACCTTAAATCCTTTAGACGCAAGTGAAATAGCCGAACTAAGTCCAAGCTAAGCCACCTCCAATTATGACAATGGTTTTCATGAATATGTGCGTCCTTTCCAGGTGAATCCTGATTTGTTTAGAGAAAGATACATGGAGCGTATGAGAATGATGATAAAAGATAGTGCTGAAAAAGGCATAAATAACCCAATCCATATTTTCTGATTCGATAACCAATCAATAAGTAGACGAATCATAAGACTAATGACCAAAGGCAGTGCCCATAGCCAGTGCAGTGTAAAAGCAAACCAAAGCAGAAGCAATGGTAGCACAAACGCAAGACTGTAGAAGCTAATTACAATAACGGCTAACAAGAAGGAGCGACCAATACCTGGGAAAGCATTTTTGGAGAACCCATTCCACACTTCACGGTTACTGTGATACATATAACACGTAGCATGACTTGTCATGTTAGCGAGACATGTTCGTTCACCAGATTGTTTCACCGCTCTTGTAAGGTGAACATCTTCCACAAGTGAACTTTTAACTGCTTGATGCCCACCAAATGATCGATAGATTTTAGAATCAAAAAACATAAAACTCCCATGTGCGGCACTTGCTGCAGCATATGTTGTATAGTTCGCTAGATACAGAGGTAGGTGCAAATAAATTAAGACATGCTGCATTGGGACAAGTAAACTAGCTAAAAACCCATCGACCGGAAATTTCGGAAATCCTGAGAGTAGGCCAACACGTTTCTTATCTAATAACTCGAGCGATAGTTCAATTGTATTAGGTTCTAATCTGACATCAGCATCTAGAAAAAGCAAGTATTCTCCTGATGCTTGTTGACTTAGCTGATGACAAGCATACACTTTGCCAACCCAAGCCTTTTGGGAGTGACTTTCCATTGATTAGTTTGCTGTTTGCAAGTTGATGACTTTGTTGTCTCAGTAACTCTTGTGTACGATCCGATGATTGATCATCTAAAAAAATGAATTCCAAGTTGGGATATGTTAGCTTTTTAAGATTTTTTACTAAAGCTTCAACGTTCTTCTGCTCGTTCCGTAACGGAACCAGCACCGATACGAGTGAAGTTTTTTTAGTGGGAAACACGTTTTTAAGCCTAGGCATAAATGATTGATTAATCATAACCCAGATTAGAAGACCAACAAGAAAAAAGATAAGAAAATAAAGGAGCATAATCATTTCTTAGGACCAAACAGTAGTCCAAACCAATCACTAACAGATCGATTTCCGGATAATAGGAGGGAGTAATCTGATAAAGCAGAGTTTGCAATTGCTAAACGCTGTTGATCAAGTTGTTCAGTCATTTTACGTTCCAACAAAATGTTCACTTCCTTACGTGTCTGCGTGGTATAGTCATCTGGATTTATAGGTGAGCTGATCTCAATATACAGACGAGGTTTTTGTTCATGTAACAGTGTGTAGTAATAGGTTACGATATATATAGGTACATGAGGAGCTTTTAATGCTAAGTATGCTGAACCAGGTTGAAAATGGAGTGGTCTTTTTTCCAGAGGTTGCTCAGACCCTTGTGGAAACATCCAAACCGCTTTTTTGTTTATTAATAAATCTGTTGAATAACTAAGCGTTTCAATCACTGAGCGAGGTTTTGTGACATCTACAGAAAAAGCTCCAATACGTCTAAAAAAAGGGAAATCCTTTATACCAGCTTCACTCATCATTGCATAGCTCTCAAGGTGACAAGCTGTCTGAGTTAAAAAAAGGTAACTAAGCCATCCCACCAGCTTGAATGATTCACTAAAATTAAAGCGGATGTATCTCTTTTACTAAATGATCCTTTTATATAAATGCTTGAAAAGGACCGTTTTAAAAGCCAGTACGTATTATATAGGTGAAAGCCTTTGCTGAAGCTCCGACTTTTTTTTGCAGTAATCATAAAGTCGGATTCTCCTTCCATTTAAAATAACCAATAAACAAAATGATACTAAGAAGAACGGATATACCTACAGCTAGCCATAATCCATGTGTAACAGCTAGAACAAGAAACATGACTAAGACCATGACATAGAGCCATACCATCCTTGGCTGCCAATATCGATGAACAAAACCAGTCCATCTTTTAGTGAGATGAAGCGTAAGGAAAACAACCGTATGCAAAATAAATGCTAAGACAAACCAACCCACAAAATTAGACAGTGGAATGTCATAATAAAAGCCACCGGCTGTCCATACCCAGTACTCTTTTACTTGAAAAGCGACGGGGTCGAGTACGATATCCATGATTACTGCTGCAACAGAGCCCACGATAGTATAGACAAACCACTCTAACATCTTATTTGGAACTCTAAACGAAAAAGCTCTTGCTATGACATGAGTTGTTGAGATAACCATTAACCAAGCGGACCCAATTGTAAAAGGGACTTCAAACAGGATTAAACCAAAGTCTGGATTGTAATAATAATCACCAAACAGAATACCGTAATGAACACCAGCACCTTCAATTAAAAAGGTAATGATAACAATTAAAAAAGATAAAACTAAGCCAATACTTACACCGTATTGGCGAATGAGAAATACGGCACCTAATACACCTGTAAGAACTAAAAATACGGCATTTGCCCATTCTAAACTAGGTGGAAGAATATCAAATGTGAGCAGAATTAATCCACACCCATACCAGAAAACAAAAAAACGAAAAAGCCAGTGATCAAAGTGCTCTAACATGACAACCTCCCATACGTCCCCTAAAATATATGTATATATTATGCTCATTGTACAATGAGCGAGGGAGGAATGGCTATGAATAACCGTGTAGTACTTGTAACAGGAGCCGGAAATGGAATTGGAGCTGAAGTATCATCAGCATTTGCCAAACAAGGAGATCGAGTTATTGTAACAGATTTAAATGAGGCGGATGCGAAACGCACTCAAAAACAAATTGTTGATGCAGGAGGACAAGCCACAGCTTATACATGTGATGTTTCAAAACCGGAACAGATCCAGAGCTTGATGAATTGGATTGACAAAACGTTTGGGCGCTTAGATGTTTGCATTAACAATGCAGGTATTTCAAAGTGGATTTCTCCATTAGAACTAAGTGTGGAGGATTGGGACAAAGTCATGAATACCAATGCTAGGGGAACTTTTTTATGTAGTCGTGAAGCGGCAAAGATGATGAAAGAGCAGAATCAAGGTGGATCTATTGTAAATATTTCTTCCACTAGGGCTGCGATGTCTGAACCGAATTCTGAAGCGTATGCTGCTTCAAAAGGTGCCATTGTTTCCCTTACACATGCTCTTGCTGCATCTCTGCAAGAAGAAGGAATTCAAGTGAATAGCATTAGTCCTGGATGGATTCATACTGGTGATGATAGTGAGTTGCGTGAAATAGATCATAACCAGCATTTTTCTAAAAGGGTTGGAGAACCTTCAGATATTGCACGAGCTTGTCTATTCTTAACCGATCCCAAAAACACATTTATAACAGGAGAAAACCTAACCATTGATGGAGGAATGACGAAAAAAATGATCTATGAGCATTAAAAAAAGGTTTTGCTTTTGCACAATGAGGGAAATATATAGTGGTGAGGTGATTATGTGAGTCAAGAAATTGAAAGACAACAAACCAAAGATCAAGTAATGGGACAGTTAGAACAAGTGATTGATCCCGAATTAGGCATTGATATTGTTAATCTTGGCCTTGTATATGAGATTAAGCTTGATGATGAAAATAATGTAACGGTTGTGATGACATTAACAGCAATGGGTTGTCCTCTTGCTGGTGAGATTAATCAATCTGTTAAGCAATCCCTTAGTGAATTGCAGGAAATAGGGGACATTGGGAATGTTGAAGTTGATATTGTATGGAACCCACCTTGGTCTAAAAGTATGATGTCTAGATACGCGAAGATTGCTTTAAATGTTCACGAATCATAGGATATAAAAACCCCGCCAGGACTCGTGGCGGGGTTCGTTGTTCGCATTATTCGGGTTTAGGAACATGCTTAAAGATTTCTCCACTTTCGAAAAAATCGACTAAATGATCAAGCCATTGATAATAATTCATCCATTGTCTTGTCTCATCGAGCCATACATTGAGTTCATTTTCAGTCTCCTCAGTTAAATTGCCTGATTCTAGCTCTTTGTTTAACTGATTTGCTAAACGTTTGCCGATAATCTTGTTTTTTTGAATGACTTTTTGCCAATTAGAGGTGAAAAGTGAGATGAAGGTTTGATAATAATCCTCTTCGACATTATACAAATCTTTTCTGACGCCTTTTTCATATACCTTGCTTGGCGATGTTTAAATCAATCATTTCTCTTACTACTTGACTCATTCTTGTTTTGCTCATGCCGGTTTCAGCCGATAGCTCCTCAAGCGTCATCGGCTTTCGATTTGTATAAATAACACCTAATACTCGACCAACTGTAGCAGACACTCCGTATGTCCGCATATTATCAGCAATTCCCTCGATGTATTGTTCTTCAATTTTTTGTAAGAATACAGAAGAAGACCCTTCCATTCCCGCGCACCTCATTCACTTATTGTCAGAGATAATGTACCATATTTTTTTCTGTAAAAGAAGTATCAAATTAAAAAATGACCAAAAATAAATTTTATAAACTTTTTGTAAACTTTTTATTGTATATAGTTTATAATGAAAACTGTTAGATTATTCGGAGGTGCAGAAAATGTTACGAATTGAAAATGTTACAAAAACGTATAAAGGTGGGAAAAAAGCTGTAGATAACTTCTCTATCGATATTAAAAAAGGAGAATTTATTTGTATTATTGGACCAAGTGGGTGCGGTAAAACAACAACCATGAAAATGATCAATCGTTTAATAGAGCCAACAAGTGGCAAGATTCTTGTTAATGACGAAGACTTATTAAAACAAGATGCTGTAAAGCTAAGAAGGAAAATTGGCTATGTTATTCAGCAAATTGGTTTATTTCCTCACATGACCATTTCGGAAAATATCTCGTTAGTTCCTCGTTTATTAAAGTGGACTTCAAGTAAAAAGGTAAAACGAGCAGAGGAATTATTACAATTGGTTGATATGCCTAAAGAATATCTTGATCGATATCCTCATGAATTAAGTGGTGGTCAACAGCAACGTATAGGAGTGCTAAGGGCACTTGCTGCAAATCCTCCATTAATTTTAATGGACGAGCCTTTTGGTGCATTAGATCCAATTACACGTGATTCTCTTCAAGAAGAGTTCAAGAGACTTCAACGTTCTTTAGATAAAACGATTGTATTTGTGACTCATGACATGGATGAGGCCATCAAATTAGCAGATCGTATCGTTATTATGAAAGACGGGAAGATTGTTCAGGTTGATTCACCTGAAGAAATTTTGCGAAATCCTGCTAATGAATTTGTTGAGGATTTTATTGGAAAAGAACGGTTACTGCAAGGGAAACCAAATGTTCAAACGATTGGCCAGATCATGAATAAAAAGCCGATTTCTATTACTGGTAAACAAACTCCTGCTACTGCACTAAAGGTAATGAAGGAAGCTCGAGTCGACTCATTATTAGTTACGGATGAATTAGGATTGTTAAAAGGATACATTGATCTTGAAGCGATTGATCGAAATCGTTCACTTGAATCCATTGATTCACTACTTAAACCTTGCCCAAATAAAGTGCATGAGAACTCACTTCTGAGGGATACAATTCATCGATTATTAAAACGTGGTGTAAGTTATGCACCTGTTGTCAACGAGCAAGATCAGTTGGTTGGTATTGTTACAAGAGCTAGCTTAGTTGATATGGTGTACGACTCCATATGGGGTGAAGAAGAATTGCCGGCAGAACAGTTGGAGGTGTAAGAGATGAATGCAGTAACTGAATTTCTTCAAAACAACGGCAGTGAGTTGATGTTGAAGACATGGGAGCATATCTACATTTCATATCTTGCTGTGTTTTTAGGAATTATTGTTGCAATACCACTAGGAGTAGCTTTGACTCGAGTTCCTAGAATAGCTCAATGGGTAATTGGCTCTGTTAGTGTGCTGCAAACCATTCCTAGTCTTGCGATTCTTGCTTTTTTTATACCTTTCTTAGGGATTGGTACAGTTCCAGCAGTGGTTGCACTATTTTTGTATTCGGTATTGCCGATTTTGCGCAACACATACACAAGTGTTAAAGAAGTGGATGCGAGCTTAATTGAAGCTTGGACGAGGTATGGGTATGACAACTTGGGAACGGATCAAAGGAATTGAACTACCACTAGCTTCACCTATCATCATGTCAGGGATCAGAGTATCTTCTGTTTACCTGATTGGTTGGGCGGCCCTTGCATCATTTATAGGAGCTGGTGGATTAGGTGACTTTATTTTTAGTGGGTTAAACCTATATGATACGGCTTTTATAATAGCAGGTGCTATTCCAGTTACAATTTTGGCTATATTGACAGATATCATCTTTGGAAGAATTGAAAAGGTTGTTACGCCAAAAGGGATTCGAAGTAATGAAAAAACAGCGTAGCAGGAGGAGTCACCATAAAATGAAGACAAAAACAGCGATGATCTTTACGTTAACAGGTATCGTATTGTCAGGTTGTTCATTGCCTGGGTTAAGTGGACCGTCAAGCGAAACCGTTAAAATAGGGGCATTAAATACAACAGAGTCAATGATAATTGGCAATATGGTAAAAGAAGTCATTGAAAAAGAAACAGATTTACAAGTAGAAATGATTAATAACCTAGGGTCCTCCATTGTTATGCATCAAGCGATGCTAAACGGAGATGTTGACATTGCAGCTACTCGTTATACGGGCACAGATATAGCAGGTGCCCTTGATTTGGAGCCTGTTATGGACCCGGATGAAGCATTACAAGTTGTACAAACTGAATTCCCAGACCGTTATGATCAGACGTGGTTTGATTCATACGGTTTTGCAAATTCATATGCTTTCACTGTGACAAATGAAATGGCTGAGCAAGAGGGAATAGAGACGATTAGTGATCTTGAAGATTTAGCAGGAGAGATTCGTGTTGGAGTAGATAGTTCATGGATTAATAGAGCGGGTGATGGATACGGTGGATTCACAGACGCCTATTTTGAATTTGAGAACATTTCTCCGATGCAGATCGGCTTAGTGTATGATGCTTTAGCCAATGATCGAATGGATGCCGTTCTTGCCTATACAACGGATGGACGGATTGCTGCTTACGATCTGAAGATATTAGAGGACGATAAACAGTTTTTCCCTCCTTATGACACATCAATGGTTGCAGATAATCAATTATTACGTGATCATCCAGAATTAGAGTCAGTTCTTAATAGACTTGTTGATAAAATTGATACAGCAACCATGCAGGAGCTTAATTATGAATCAGATGGGCAGATGAAAGAGCCTGCTATTGTTGCGAGAGAATTCTTGGAGCAACATGATTTTTTTGACGAGGAGGTTGAATAGATGGACACATTAAGAGAATTAATCATTTATTATTCACAAAATGGTGGATATGTGTGGACAGAGTTTACTCGTCACTTTTTAATGTCTGCTTACGGTGTTTTGTTTGCCGCGCTTGTTGCCATACCACTCGGCATTTTGATTGCACGTTATGGGAAGCTGAGCGGAATTGTTTTGAGCATAACAAATGTCATTCAAACGATTCCGGCGCTTGCGATGCTCGCTGTGTTAATGCTTGTTCTTGGATTAGGAGCAAATACGGTTGTTTTAGCTTTATTCCTATACTCATTGCTCCCAATTTTAAGAAATACGTACACTGGAATAAAAAATGTCGACCAAGCACTTGTTGAGTCAGGCAAAGCGATGGGTATGACGAGATGGCAGCTTTTATATATGCTTGAGCTTCCACTTGCATTATCTGTCATAATGGCAGGCCTGAGAACAGCTCTTGTGTTCTCAATTGGTATAGCAACGATTGGTACATTCATCGGAGCAGGAGGACTAGGTGACATCGTTATAAGAGGAACAAATGCAACCGATGGTACAGCGATCATCCTCGCAGGAGCAATACCAACTGCCTTAATGGCCATTATGGCTGATGTCGTTATGGGATGGTTTGAACGTTTATTATCACCAACAAGAAAACACGTCAAACAAACAGTAACTACCGCTTCATAATAAGAGGAAGACAAAAAACCGAATCATTATGTGAGAAAACAACATAATGATTCGGTTTTTCTGATACGAAAACATTTTTGGCCAAGCCTCTATTTTTTTTCAGATGGCCTAGTAGCTATACGCCGAGCCAACGATGATAAGAAGGATGAAAAGAACAACGATAAAAGCGAATCCACTTTCGTTACCATATCCCATTGTCAACACTCCTTTATTGTAGCCTACAGTATACTATGTTGGTTAAGTGAAAGAGCGTGGGCTAAAGTTGCCCAATTCTAAAGGTTATGGCTAATCATTAGGCATGGGCTTGTTGATGTAGTACACTATTAATGAATGGTTTCACAATGTGTGGAATGAGAATGTAAGGGAGTGTTTTTAAATGTTTAAAAAATTATTTGGATTAGACAAAAAAGAAGAACAAGAGACTCACGCTAAACCTACAGAAGAAATCATTTTTTCTGTTGCTAATGGGACATTATTACCTATCGACCAAGTGCCAGACCCAACATTTAGCCAAAAAATGATTGGAGATGGAGCTGCGATTGAGCCAACAGACGGCAAAGTGGTTTCACCAGTAGCAGGAGAAGTATTACAAGTATTCCCAACAAAACATGCAATCGGAATCCGTGCAATTGGTGGCGCAGAAATCCTTATTCACATAGGCTTAGAAACCGTAAATATGGATGGTGAAGGTTTTACCGCTCATGTAAAAGAAGGCGATAAGGTTGAAGTTGGAGATGCGCTTGTTGATTATGATCTAGAATTAGTAAAAGAAAAAGCAGCGAGTACCATTATTCCAATTGTTGTGACGAACCATGAGGAACTAGAAAGTGTTACCTCTGTCACTACAGGTGATTCACAAGCAGGTACGACTACTCATCTAACTGTCAAATACAAGCGTTAAATGTTTTGAACACCGGGGGATTTAAGGTGATGTATTTGCCAAAAAAATCATGCTAGTTTTTCCCCATCTTTCCTGTTACACTACGGTAGTTGTATGTATAAAGAAAGGGTGTTTGCATGTCGGCTATATTGGTTTTTATTGTACAGCTTCTTTATGTGCCTATCCTGACAATTAGAACGATCATGATGGTTAAAGGTATGAAAGAGCGTGCGGCAGCAATGGGCATGCTTGAAGGAATTATTTATGTAGTGGCCCTAGGGATTGTGTTTAGTGATTTAAGTAACTATTATAATATGATTGCTTATGCACTTGGTTTTGCAGTTGGTCTCTATATAGGAGCTATTATAGAAGAGAAACTGGCCATTGGGTATCTAACGTTTGAAGTAAACATCCCTACTCGAAATCAGGAATTAATTGATCGATTACGAGAAGTAGGTTTTAGTGTTTCTACATCAGCTGTAGAAGGTATGAGTTCTACTCGTTATCAGCTTGATTGTACGGCTAGGCGAGATCGAGAGAAAGAATTTATTCGAGTTGTCAGTGAGTATGAACCAGCTGCATTTATTGTTTCGTTTGAACCAAGAAGCTTTAAAGGTGGTTATATCACAAAGGCAATGAAACGTCGTCGTGAAAAATATCTTAAAAAGAAAAAGAATTCTGAGCAACCATAAATAAAAACAGCTTCTGCCAGTCATTATGACCGGTAGAAGCTGTTTTTGATTTCTTAAAATAAATCAGGATCCACATCACCAAGAAAGATGAATACAAATAATGCGAGAACAAAACAGTAGATTGCAAAATAGATAAGTTTACTTTTCTTCAGGAAGTTTATAAACCAAACAATGCCAAGAAGAGAAGATATAAATGTAACAATAAACGCGACAATTAGTGGAAAGGCACCTGCAACGGCAAGCAATTCACCGTTTAATAAATCTTTGATTGCAAGCACGGTAGAACCAAGAATAACGGGTATTGATAGTAAAAACGAATATCTTACAGCCGTTTCTTTTGTTAATCCAGCAAACATTCCAACAACAAGAGTAGTCCCAGAACGAGACAAACCAGGAATTAAAGCAAGTGATTGACCAATTCCAATAATAACTGAATCAAAAAGTGTCATATCTTTCTCTGTACGGCCACCTGTTCTCACAGCACGTTCAATGATAATTAGGAATATACCTGTAATGGTAAGTGAGATCGCAATCATCGTTGGTCCTTTTAAGGCAGTAGAGATATAGTCTTCGAATAGAATACCTGATACACCAGTAATAATCGTAGCAACAAGGATGTAAATAGAGAACCAGAAGTTTGTTTTGTTCTCTTCTGAGCGGTTTTTTATGTAGCTGAAAAAACCAATAATTAATTCAATCAGATCCTTACGATAATAAATAATCACCGCCAAAACTGATCCAAGGTGAAGCAGGATTTCAAATCCAAAACCAGGAAATGAAATATTAAAAAGCATTTGAGTTATCACAAGATGTGCAGAGCTCGAAATAGGCAGGAATTCTGTTAATCCTTGAACTAATCCTAGAACGAGTGCTTCTATTAATGTCATCGTAAAATTCCTTTCCATAAAACTCATTTGTTTTTATATTCATATGTACGTCTAGCTGCTTCATTCTAGCAAAATATTACTGATTCGTGAAGTGTTTTTCAAATAAATACGGTTTCATGGAGCCTTGCCCAAACTTTAGTCTACTTATATACTAAATTATATACTGACTAATGGAGCGTATTCTACATGAAAAGAAACTTCAGCATCATAATTATAAGTATTGCTGTCTGCTTAGCTGCTACTTTGTTCATAATGAATGTATTAAATGGATCGAAGCAAATAGGTATACATGAAGGCATGACAGCAGAATCAATCGTTTTAGAGCAATTTGACGGGGAATCTATTGAAGTGTTTGAACAAACGAATCAAGTAACCATTCTAAATATATGGGCTACGTGGTGTGAGCCTTGTGTAAGAGAACTACCAGATTTGATGGATTTAGAAGAAGATTACCGTGATGAAGGCTTGTCTGTATTAACTTTAAATGCGCAAAAGTTTGAGAGAGTACCAGAGAATACATATGATTTTATTCGGGAACATGAATTGACTCTACCTGTTTTTCTTGATGCTGAAGGAGAGTTTTTTCAACTGTATCAAGTTCAAGGTATGCCAACGACACTTGTTCTAGATCAGGATCACGTAATCATCAAACGCATTGAAGGAGAAGTTCATTACGGGATGCTTGAGGAGATTATCCTACCTCTGCTTAACGAATCATAAGAAATAAGGAAACTACATACATCAAAGGTCACTGAAAAAGTTAGCTAGAGATAAGTTCATGTTATTCGGATGTTCACCTATTTATAGTTAGAAATATCTATCCATATAAAAGCAGCCTTCCATTTCTAAAAAAAGAAAAGGTAAGGCTGTTTTATCTTTATAAGAAAACACCTAACTAAATATCTCATTTTTTAGTGGCCTTCATACTTCATGTGGCCTCTTTTTTGTGTAACAGACTTACGCATATATAGAAAGGTTAATGGAATAAAGATAAATAGAAAGGAGTTGTTTGCGTGGACTTAGAGTGCTTGGCGACGATTGCAGAAGTGTACTTTGAAGATGATACCATTCAACTTTTAAGAACAACAAATACTAAGTACCCTGCGATTTTATATAAACGCTTTTTTCCTACCGTTACAAAAGGAACACTTATCAAACTAAATCACACGGCAACTGAATTAGGCTTGGGCACGGGAGGGTATGATCTAGTAAAAGAAGTACTCGCAAGCAAACGAATCCAAGAGAATATCGATGGTCATATCATGAAGTTGCGGTATACGCCTATGCAGCAAGCAATGATGAGCATCGAAGAACCTGGAAGTCTTTATCACTCATTATTTCAAAAATCGTTTACATTAGAAGGAAAAAAAGTTCTTCTAGCAGAACTCCATAGCATGGTTCCACTAATCTATTATCTCGCACAAGAGATCGAGCCTACTATAACATGCTGTGTCATTTTTGATGATTCAGCATCATTATTATTAGAAGGCAGTCAGCATGTGCGGTTGCTTCAAAAAGAAGTGTGGTTTCACTCCATTACAATCGGGCAATGTGTTGGGGGAGAGTATGAGGCCATTAGTCTTCCGAGTGCCCTACAATTTGCGTCGACATGTTTGAAAGCAGATCTGATTATCATCTCAGTAGGTCCGGGAGTTGTGGGCACAGGAACTGAATATGGGCATTCTGCGATGGAGATGGCGAATTGGGCAAATGTTGTTGGGGCATTAGGGGGTTGTCCTGTTTGGATACCGCGTTTGTCATTTGCAGACAAACGCAATCGTCATTATGGACTGAGCCATCACACCATCACGCCTCTGTATTCGTTCACCTACTGCTCATGTGTACTCGTATTTCCTTTGTTGGTTCATGAGCAAAAGTCGCTAATTGCCAAACAACTAAATTCCAATAGCCTAGCAACTCATCTTATAACGTATCAAGAAAAGCCTGTTGACCGTGATCTTTTAGAGCGAGCATTTTCAAGAATAGAAGGACTCACAACAATGGGGCGTGGGTATACTGATGATCCGCTTTTTTTTGAAGCAGTTGCTGAGGCGGTTTGTTTTTGTATAGAAGGAAAAACCTCCTGAACCCACTCTGACACATATTCTTGTTTTTTTAATTGTTGTTTTAATCGGGCCTTTATTTCCCATGCCTTGCCTACAAGCAGGATGCCTTGTTCGTGTACATGGATATCCATTATGCCACTCCTTTCTCTCACGTATGGTACACTTTTATGAGAGATTTAATACAAGTAGACCAAAGGAGTGGCTGTATTGACAAAGTTTGAAGAGAAAACAATCGCTACAGAGAAGATATTTGAAGGAAAAGTGATCAATGTTCAAGTTGATACGGTAAAACTACCCAATGGGAATGAAAGCAAAAGGGAGCTAGTTAAACACCCTGGAGCTGTTGCCGTTATCGCTGTGACTAATGACGATAAGCTTGTATTAGTAAGACAATTTCGCAAACCACTCGAAAAAACAATTCTTGAAATTCCTGCGGGTAAAATTGATCCAGGTGAAGAGCCGATTAAAACAGCGGCACGTGAATTAAAAGAAGAGACCGGTTATGAAGCTGCTGAGTTAGAGCTTGTCACTTCATTTTATACGTCACCTGGTTTTGCTGATGAAATCATTTATTTGTATGAAGCTAAAGGATTAACACATGGTGATGCCGAACCAGATGAAGACGAGTTTGTAGAAATTGAGGAAGTAACGATCGAGCAAGCGAGAAGCTATGTCGCTGATCAGACGATCCATGATGCTAAAACGGCATATGCTGTAATGTACCTGCAATTAAACCAAGCCTAACAAGTGTTGTCATAAGAGATGGCCTGTCCTCATATTCTAGAAAAGGTAGAATAGGAGGGCAATAGGATGAAAACTCGCAGACTACATGATCAGATTGTGACTCATGTTGAAGAAAACAGAACGATTTATCTATTTACAACAGTTCTTTTTTTTATTGGTATTGTATTTGGTGCTATTATCGTTAATAGCTTAAATCTAACTCAGAAAAATGATCTATATATGTATCTAAGTCAATTTTTTGTGCAGGTGCAAGATGGGCGCATTGCAGGTTCAAAAGAAATCTTTAGTCAAAGTTATATTCATTATGGAAAGTATTTTGCATTAATGTGGATACTAGGATTGTCGCTCATTGGATTGCCGGTCATTTTAATTCTATTATTCTTGAAAGGTGTAGTCGTTGGTTTTACAGTTGGGTTTCTTGTGAATCAAATGGGTTTTCAAGGATTTTTGCTTGCAATGGTATCAATTCTTCCACAGAACCTTCTACTTGTGCCGGCTTTTATTATTGTCGGAACGGCAAGTGTGTCTTTTGGTTTGAAAATGCTCAGGCAGCAATTTGCTAAAAAAGTCTATCAGCCTGTATTCCCTCAATTTCTTCGTTATACGTTGCTTCTTTTATGTGTGGGGGCTGCGTTATCAGTGGCAGCTGCTTTTGAAGCCTATGTGTCACCTTATCTGATGAAATTTGTTGTCGGCTAAAGCGATACTCATTTTCATTTAATAATGATTATTACTTAAAACTTAATAATCATTATCAATTGACACTCTTTTTTAATAACATTATAATGAACGTATAGTAATGGAAGTCCGGTTAGGAGGAGTACTGATGGAAAATCGTCTAGAGAGAATTAAGAAGCACCTTCATTCTCAAAGCTATAAGCTGACCCCTCAACGAGAAGCCACAGTTATGGTGTTGCTTGAACATGAAGAGGACCACTTAAGTGCTGAGGATGTCTACCTCCTTGTAAAGGATAAAGCACCTGAGATCGGATTAGCAACAGTCTATCGGACGTTAGAACTTCTAGCAGAATTAAAAATTGTTGATAAAATAAACTTTGGTGACGGGGTATCCCGATTTGATCTTCGTAAAGAAGGAGCTGCTCATTTTCATCATCATTTAGTGTGTATTGAATGTGGTGCAGTTGATGAGATTGAAGATGACTTACTCGGAGACGTGGAAAAGGTAGTAGAACGTGATTATGATTTTAAAATTATGGATCACCGATTAACTTTCCACGGAATCTGTTATCGTTGCAAGGAAAAGCACGAAGCAGAACAAGAAGAAGGACCTAAAGAAATGCAAAATCAGGTTTAGGTTCAACTAGATGAAAAAGGCACAGTGGTCTTTCATATAGACTGCAGTGCCTTTTTTACGTCATTCTAAGCCATTTTTTTATGATGTAAATCCTTTAATCCTAAAAGATAAAAGATTAAATCGTTTTTAACGTGAAAAGTACAACGATCCAGGTATATTCCTCTTAGAAAATGGCATACCTTAACTAGAAGGCTTGTTTCAGAGAGGAGGAACACCTATAATGCGAGACTGGTTTAGGTCGTTATTACAAACATTTAAGGTTATGCTATTATTTATTGGATGCACGTTATTCTTTTATTATGGTATTCTATGGGTAAGTCAAGAATATGAGAGTTACTATCGATACGATACTCCTGAGGGTAATGCGATCAAAGTAACCACAGATTCAGCTCAGGATCGTGATGATCCCACCATTCTTACTAGACTTGGCTTGTTTTATAAACTAGGAGAATGAGTGTTATTAAGGGATGGAGTGTGTCAGCATTGTTTGATGATATTGAAGACTTTATCCATTATTTGCGCATTGAGCGAGGCTATTCATTGAATACGATCTCATCGTATCAAAATGACCTGAAATCTTATTCGACGTATATTAAAAATGTTGAAACGATTGCTCACTTTTCTGACGTTGATCGTTCATCCATTGTGAATTATCTTTTTTTCTTATGGAGAAAGGGCGTGCAGAAACAACCATTGCACGGAGTATTGCTTCCATACGTGGACTTCATCAATTTTTATTACGTGAAGGTAGGGTCAAACATGATCCAAGTGTACACTTAGAAATTCCTAAAGCACCAAAACGGTTACCAAAAATTTTATCACCTGATGAAGTTGAGGCATTACTTGAGGCTCCTGGGAATGATGATCCAATGGCTATTCGTAATCAGGCAATGCTTGAAGTCATGTATGCAACAGGTATTCGTGTTAGTGAATTAATAGGACTGTCGACGTCTGATTGTCATTTGACGATGGGTTTTTTGCGATGCGTAGGAAAAGGGAATAAGGAGCGAATTATTCCGCTTGGTTCAAAGGCGACAGAGGCAGTACATACATATTTAGAGAAATCTCGCTCTGTATTAATGAAACAAAACCGCCATGACACCTTATTTGTGAATCACCGCGGAAGTTCGTTATCTAGGCAGGGGTTTTGGAAAATTCTAAAGCAACTTGCAGTAAAAGCTCATATTGATAAGCCTTTAACACCGCATACCCTACGACACTCATTTGCCACTCATTTGTTAGAAAATGGTGCAGATCTACGAGCTGTCCAGGAGATGCTTGGACATGTAGATATATCAACAACACAAATTTATACTCATGTCACCAAAAGCCGTATGAAAGATGTTTATTCTATGTACCATCCAAGGGCATAGATCGTAAATGGATAGTTGTCTGACATCAGACATGAGAAAGGGGTAATAATATGAGTGAACAGCCTTTTAAACGGGTGTTCTTAATTGTAATGGATTCAGTAGGTATTGGTGCAGCACCAGACGCAGCTGAGTTTGGTGACGTGGGTTCAGACACACTGGGCCATATAGCTGAGTCAATGAACGGTATCGGGCTTCCTACACTTGAAAAAATGGGTATAGCGAATATTAAAGAAGTACAAGGACTTACAGCCGTAGAAAACCCAAAAGCTCATTATGGGAAAATGCAAGAAGCTTCAAATGGAAAAGATACAATGACGGGACATTGGGAGATTATGGGCCTTAGAATTGATGAACCGTTTCGTGTGTTCCCAGAAGGCTTTCCAGATGAGTTACTTACTGCATTAGAACAAGAAGTAGGCAGAGGTTTTCTTGGTAATAAAGTAGCATCTGGTACAGAGATTCTAGATGAACTTGCAGAAGAACATGTCAACACAGGCAAACTTATTGTGTATACATCAGCAGATTCTGTACTTCAGATCGCCGCTCATGAAGATGTTGTTCCGATAGACGAGCTTTATGACATCTGTGAAAAGGCAAGAAAATTAACACTTCAGCCTGAGTATATGATTGGTCGCGTAATCGCAAGACCATTTGTTGGTGAAAAGGGAAATTGGAAAAGGACGCCAAACCGCCATGATTATGCACTAAAACCGTTTGGTAGAACTGTGATGAATGAGCTTGAAGATGGCGGCTTTGATTCAATAGCTATTGGAAAGATCTCAGATATCTATGATGGCGAAGGAATTACGGATACGTACCGTACAACATCTAATGATGATGGAATGGACAAGTTGTTTGAAAGCATGGAAAAGGATTTCACTGGTTTAAGCTTTTTAAACTTAGTTGATTTTGACGCATTGTTTGGACATAGACGTGATCCACTAGGTTATGGTCAGGCATTAGAGGAGTTTGATATTCGCTTGAAGGAAGTATTAGAACGCCTTCAGAGTGGAGATCTTTTAATTGTCACAGCCGATCACGGTAATGATCCAGTCCATAAGGGTACAGATCACACAAGAGAGTATGTGCCTTTATTAGCTTATGACGCTAACCAACCTCAAGCGATTGATCTCGGTGTTCGTTCCACTTTTGCTGATATTGGTGCAACAATTGCTCACAACTTTGGAGTCAAGGCACCAGGCTATGGAACAAGCTTTTTAGATGAAATCGTTAAGAATAAGCAATAAACGGAGAGGGACGATAAGGGATGAAAATAGAGTTGAAGCAAACGGCAGATTATATTAAAGAACGTCTTATTGACACACCTAAAATTGGACTCATCTTAGGTTCAGGGCTAGGCGTTTTGGCTGAGGAGATTGAAAACCCTACCACTTTATCATATGAAGATATTCCAAATTTTCCTGTATCAACTGTAGAAGGGCATGCAGGTCAATTGGTAGCTGGAACAATAGAAGGCAAACAAGTTATTGCCATGCAAGGACGCTTTCATTTTTATGAGGGATACACAATGGAGGAAGTTGTTTTTCCAGTTCGTGTTATGAAAGAACTTGGAGTGGAACAGCTAGTAGTCACAAATGCTGCTGGAGCAGTAAATGAAAGCTTTTCGGTCGGTGATCTTATGATTATTAAGGATCATATTAATAATCAAAGTGCGAACCCACTGATTGGACCAAATGACGCGGCACTTGGATTACGTTTTACGGATATGTCTAATGCCTATTCAAAACAACTTCGTGCAATTGCTCATGAACAAGCAAGTATTCTTGGGATCAACATTCAAGAAGGCGTATATGTAGCAAATACTGGACCATGTTACGAAACACCAGCAGAGGTCCGTATGGCTCGTAAATTGGGTGGGGATGCTGTTGGGATGTCAACAGTTCCGGAAGTAATCGCAGCAAGACACGCAGGACTTGAAGTGTTGGGAATCTCCTGCTTATCCAATATGGGAGCTGGCATCTTACCACAGCCACTAAATCATGAGGAAGTTATTGAAGTAACAGAAAAAGTACGTTCATCTTTTCTAGGACTAGTAAAAGCTATTTTAAAAGAAATGTAGATAAAGGGGAGTATTTATATGACAACAATTGTAGAAAAAATTAAAGAATCAGCAGCTTATTTGCAATCATTCATTCAAACACAGCCTGAAGTTGGACTAATCCTTGGTTCAGGACTTGGTGAGTTAGCGGATGAAATTGAAGGTGCAGCAAAAATTCCATATGAAGATATTCCAAATTTCCCGGTTTCAACAGTTGAAGGTCATGCTGGACAATTAGTTATTGGACAACTTCAAGGTAAAACCGTTGTAGCTATGCAAGGTCGTTTTCATTTCTATGAAGGATATCCACTTGAGCAAGTGACATTCCCTGTTCGTGTGATGAAAGAGCTAGGGGTAAACCTGCTATTTGTAACAAACGCTTGTGGTGGAATGAATAAATCGTTCCAACCGGGTGATTTAATGATTATTACTGATCACCTTAATATGACCGGAGTAAATCCTTTAATTGGGCCAAATGCACCTGAACTTGGACCACGTTTTCCTGATATGAGTCAGGCTTATACAAAAAAATATGTTGATCTAGCTTTAGAAACAGCAAAATCACTAGATATAAAGGTTCAGCAAGGAGTATATGCTGGTGTCAGTGGTCCAACCTATATGTCAGGTGCAGAGCTTATTATGCTTCGTACTCTTGGTGGAGATGTTGTCGGTATGTCAACGGTTCCAGAGGTAATAGTAGCAAGTCATGCTGGTATGGATGTCTTGGGAATATCTTGTGTAACGGATATGGCTATTGGAGAAGAGATAGCAGGAATTACACATGAGGAAGTAATGGAAGTAGCAACTAGGACAAAACCATTATTTATTAAGTTAGTTAAAGAATTAGTCGCGCAAGCTAAGCCTTAAAAAAGGGGATGTGTTGACATGAGAATGGTCGACTTAATTGAAAAAAAACGTAATGGCGAAGTACTATCTGAGAGCGAAATTCATTTCATCATTAATGGCTACACAAATGATGAAATTCCAGATTATCAGATGTCTGCTTGGGCAATGGCTGTATTTTTTCAAGATATGAATGATAAAGAACGAGCAGACCTTACCATGGCAATGGTCAAGTCTGGTGAAGAGATTGACCTATCAGCCGTAGAAGGTATTAAAGTAGATAAACACTCAACAGGCGGAGTTGGTGATAAGACAACCATTGCACTTGCTCCACTTGTTGCATCTCTTGGTGTACCTGTTGCAAAGATGTCTGGACGTGGGCTTGGACACACAGGCGGCACGTTAGACAAGCTTGAATCAATTCCAGGTTTTCATATTGAGTTAACAACACAGGAGTTTATCGATAAAGTCAATGAAAACAAACTAGCTGTCATTGGTCAAACTGGTAATTTGACTCCTGCAGATAAAAAATTATACGGATTACGTGATGTAACGGGAACGGTGAACTCCATTCCGTTGATTGCAAGCTCAATCATGAGTAAGAAGCTTGCATCCGGTGCTGACGGTATCGTGCTTGATGTAAAAACGGGTACAGGAGCTTTTATGAAAGAGCTCTCGGATTCCAAGGAACTGGCTCAGGCCATGGTGAAGATTGGGACAAAGCTCGGTAAAAAAACTATGGCTGTGATTTCTGATATGAACCAACCTCTTGGCCTGGCTGTTGGGAATGCACTTGAGGTAAAAGAAGCCATTGCAATGTTAAAAGGAGAAGGACCTGAGGATGTCTTAGAGTTATGTTTAACTTTAGGTAGCCACATGGTAGTCATGGCGAAAAAAGCAAACTCAGTAGATGAAGCGCGTGAAGCACTTCAAGAAGCAATTACGTCTGGAAAAGCCATTGCTACCTTAAAGACATTCATTGAGGCACAAGGCGGAGATTCATCGGTTGTGGATGATTTGTCTACATTTCCAGAAGCCCCATTCAAAATTGAAGTGAAAGCACAATCGGAAGGTATGGTTAAATCAATTGAAGCCGACCGTATTGGAACAGCTGCCATGATGCTTGGTGCAGGTCGTGCAACCAAGGATGATGACATTCTTTTAGATGTGGGATTAATTTTGCATAAAAAAATTGGGGATGCCGTGAAAAAAGGCGATACTCTTGTTACATTACACAGCAGAACTGAACAAGCAGCAGAAGTTGAAGCAATTGTTCAAAAAGCATACGAAGTAGCAAATGAACACATTGAAGCTCCAACCTTGATCTATGAAGAAATTACGGCTTCATCTGGAACAGGATTTGTCTTATAAAAAGTGAATACTAAAACCGGCAACCTACTTTTCTGTAGATTGCCGGTTTTTTGATCATCATCATTATTATAGGGTAACGCCGCCATCAACACTTAAAATCGTCCCGGTAATGAATGACGCTTCATCAGATGCAAGAAAGGCATAGCCATTGGCAACATCCTCAGGATTCCCAAGTCGATTCAAAAGTGCCTTGTCCTTCATCATCATAAGCACTTTTTCTGGCATCTTTTTCACCATAGGAGTTGAGATAAAACCAGGGGCAACTGCGTTTACACGTATATTAAAACGTCCAAGCTCCCGAGCCCAGGTCTTGGTCATACCATTCACACCCCACTTTGATGCAGCGTAGTTAGTTTGGCCAAAGTTTCCATAGGTACCAACAACAGATGAGGCATTTAAAATAACCCCGCTTTGTTGCTCTTTCATAATTTTGGCTGCAGCTTGACCAATCTGAAAAACCCCTTTGACATTTACATTCATCACTTTATCAAATTGTTCTTCTGTCATCTTTATTAGCTGGGCATCTTGAGTAACACCAGCATTGTTCACGACAATATCTAATCGTCCATAATGCTCAAGTGTTTTTTTCATTAAATGCTCAACATCTTTACTGCTTGTTACATCAACGGAAACACCGATTGCATCGCTTCCATTTTCATTAAGCGCAGCGACCACTGAACTGATCACATCTGCTTTTACATCGGCAATGACTACTTTGGCACCCTCAGCACAGAACTTCTCAGCTGTAGCTTTGCCTATTCCACTCCCGGCACCCGTGATAATAGCGACTTTGTCTTTTAATTTCATGGTAAATCCTCCTGAAAAACAAAGTGAATAACGTTAAAGAATAAGAACCTCTGTCCTTACAGAGGTTCTCTAGAAAACAATGTTATTGTTTGAAAAAGTTATAGGCAGTTTGTCTATTTTGTTCAGCTACTTCAAGCAAACTATTTTGTGAGTTCTTGATTTGTTTTGTGAAATTCTCCACTAAAGGAGTCAATTCATCACGGTTTTTTTGTTGCTGATCCACAGTTTTTTTAATTGTATCGTGAAACTGTTCCTGCGTTTTGTGTAATACATTGTACCCTTCGCGATAGGGGGTAACAGATAACTGTTGGAAACGACTGAAGACTTCATCAAAACGATCATTCCATTGATCAACCGTTTTTTTGGTCTCAGTTCCAGCTGTTTTTTCTATATTCTCTAGAACATTTTTCTGAAGCTCATTACGAAGCTTCTGTTGTTGATCGTTAATCTTATCTAGATGATTGTTGAACTGTTCCAATGAGTCTTTTTGATCCTCAATTGCCTGCAGAACAAATTGGTCTGCTTCTTTTTGCGAAGAGTAAAACAAATTAACTGTGTTAGACCATGTATCCCATACAGAATCAATAAACGTTGTAGCGGCTTGATTTTCTTCTTGAGTTTTTTTTGCGGTTGCCATTCGAAAAAACCTCCTATTTAAGTGAAAATCTATTGTGTATGCAGATGAACTGCAGAATCACTATTCTTTATCTTTATCATTCCGGTCAAAAAATGGGTTCGTCATCATACTTGAATACATTGTAAAGAAATGATCAACAATTGATTGATATTGCTGAAGGGAATCAGCCCAAACTTTTAGATAATCTTCACCAGCGTCTGTTAATGAATAGATTCGTTTAGCGGGACCACCGGTTGAGGTATCCCACTCAGATTCAACCATATTGTCCTTTTCTAGTTGTCTAAGAATTCGATAAACATTACCTTGGTCAATGGACGTGAAACCGTAATTGTTTAGTTGTTCAATTAATTTATACCCGTGAAGGTCCAAGCCACGCAGACTCATCAAAAGCATTGGCACCATTAGGTTTTTTGGAGCGCTGTTTTTGACCTTGTCTTCATTTTTTTTTTGATCGGTCATTTCATCCACCTACTCTGTTGTTTATATCACCTATATGTAATTTACACCTATGTGTTTTGTTTGTCAACACGAGTGGTTCTTTGGAATTGAAAAGAAAATAAGAAGTTTTGTCTAAGTTTGTTGAATAAGATAAGGTTTTGTCTTATTGTCGTATCATTTGAAAAATTTAGATAATTAAGTGGTAAACAGTGTATTTTTTTGTGTTATACTCGCCTTAATCGGGTGGGAGAAGGTCCAAGTTATATTTCCATCTGGTTCAGAGGTTAATCTAAAATAACAGGAGGTAATCATGAGCGACCAAAAAAGTTTTGATCCTTTTACGTTATGGAAAGACGTCTACCAGCAGTCAGAATCTTATTGGGGAAATGTGTTGGACGAGAAAATGAAAGAAGATCAGTTCTCCGAATGGATGGGAAAAACGTTAGAAATGAACCTTCTGTATAAAAAAGCACAGGACGAGATTACGAATAAGTATCTCGAGCAGGTAAATGTGCCAACAAGATCTGATTTAGCGAATATTGCATCACTTGTTGTGAATGTGGAATCAAAGGTTGATCATCTTGAAGACCTTGTAGAAGAAACAGATCTTACTCAAATGAAATCTGAATTAAAACGAGAAATGACGCTCATGAAAAAAGATATGAAGCAGCTTGATAGTAAATTGGATCAAATCCTTTCTGAGTTAAACAAAAATGCCTCAAATTCTACGAATCAACAAACCTCAACAACAGCAAAATCAAAACAATCCAAATAACTTACGTAATACTGTTCTTTACACATTATCAATCTGACTAGGAGTGATTACATGGTAGAGTTAACGGACAAAGTAGCAATCGTCACAGGAGGTTCAAGAGGAATTGGTTCTGCCATCTCGTCTGAACTAGCTAGAAACGGAGTAAAGGTTGTTGTTAATTATCAATCCAACTCGGAATCAGCAGAAAAAGTTGTACATGCAATCAAGGAATCCGGTGGTCAGGCTATTGCCGTAAAAGCGGATGTCTCAAAATCTGATGATGTGCTGAATTTAATTAATGAGACGATTAATCAATTTGGTAAGATTGATATTCTTGTTAATAATGCTGGGATCACCAAGGATCGTACATTCAGAAAGCTCAGCCAAGATGATTGGAATCAAGTCATTAATGTAAATTTGAATAGCGTTTATAACACGATATCTAGTGCTCTACCTCATTTAATGGAATCAGAGGCAGGTCGTATCATTAATATTTCATCCATTATTGGTCAAACTGGTGGGTTCGGACAAACCAATTATTCAGCAGCCAAAGCCGGCTTGATCGGATATACAAAGTCGCTTGCTTTAGAGCTTGCTAGAAAACGTGTAACAGTTAATGCCGTATGCCCTGGTTTTATTGAAACTGAAATGGTTCAAGAAATGCCTGATAAAGTTCGTGAGCAAATCATTGCGAGTGTGCCAGTACAACGTCTTGGTCAAGCTATTGAAGTTGCAAGAAGTGTGTTGTTCCTATGTAAAGATGGAGAATACATCACTGGTCAACAGTTAAATATTAATGGTGGCTTATATATGTAAAGGTAGTTGGATTCAAGTTAAGCAGTTGGATTCAAGTTATGCAGTTGGATCTAAGTTAAGCAGTTGGATTCAAGTTCTATAGAAGGAGTGGGTGGGTAAATGAAACCTTTTATGAATCAAGATTTAAATGATACACTCCCAGAATCTTATGCACGGTTTAAGCGGGCAGTTGAAGTTGTCACAACAGATCCTGCCCCAGAAGTTGGCCCAACTCCTAAACAAGCGATTTGGACCAAAAACAAAGCAACCTTGTATCGCTATGTTCCAGAAAAAGAAAAAAAGTTTCGTATTCCCATTCTAATGGTGTATGCGCTAATCAATAAACCGTATATCCTAGACCTAACAAAAGGTAACAGTTTGGTAGAGTACTTAACGGATCAAGGTTTTGATGTGTACTTACTTGAGTGGGGCACACCGGGTTACGAAGACAAACATATGTTGCTGGATGATTACATAATGGACTATATTCCACGTGCCATCCGAAAAGTTCTTCGTACATCAGGAGCATCTGAATGTTCAATACTGGGTTATTGCATGGGAGGCACGATGAGCTCCATTTTTTCAGCCCTTCATCCAGATGAACCGATTCGAAATATTGTCTTTATGACTAGCCCGTTTGACTTTGAAAAAACAGGTTTATATGGCTCGTTTGTTGACGAACGATTTTTTGATGTAGATAAGGTTGTAGAAACACTTGGATTAGTTCCCGGCGACATGATAGACTTTGGGAATAAGATGCTGAAACCGATTACGAATTTCTATGGTCCCTATGTCAGTTTGGTTGATCGAGCGGATAATGAAGCGTATGTTGAAAGCTTGGAAACTGATGCAAAAGTGGGTCTCTGACGGGGTTCCATTTGCAGGTGGCGCTTATAGGCAGTGGATTCGTGATTTCTATCAAAATAACAAATTAATAAAAGGAGAATTAGAGATTCGCGGTCAACGGGTTGATCTAAAAAAGATTACTGCGAATGTGCTTAATCTATCTGCTGAGAAAGATCATATTGCCCAACCGCACCAAGTTGAAGCACTTATGGATGTGATATCTAGTGATGATAAGACATATAAGTCGCTACCAACCGGACATGTCTCGGTTATTTTCGGGAAAAAAGCTGTTAAAATCACCTATCCAACAATAGGAGATTGGCTTGCAGAACGTTCTTCTTAAAGCGTTAACATGACAAGTCACTTTAGATGAATGGGGTTGTTTTTGAATATGGCTAATCATGAAGTTGTTATTGTGAGTGCGGTTAGAACGGCAATTGGAAATTTTGGAGGTAGTTTAAAAGATACTCCTGCTACAACATTAGGTGCACATGTTATTCAAAAAGCACTTGAGAAAGCAGGAGTATCGGCAGATCAGGTTGATGAAGTGATTATGGGTAATGTGTTGCAAGCAGGACTTGGTCAGAATCCTGCTAGACAATCTGCTCTCAAAGCTGGTATACCTCAAGAAGTATCAGCATTAACTATTAACAAGGTATGCGGATCTGGACTGAAATCTGTGCATCTTGCAAGCCAATCGATTTTACTTGGAGATGCAGAGATTATTGTGGCTGGTGGAATGGAGAATATGAGTCTTGCACCTTATCTAATGGAAGGGGCGCGAACTGGATATCGAATGGGCGACAAAACCGTTGTTGATAGCATGGTTCATGATGGCTTAACATGTGCCTTTAATGATTATCATATGGGCATTACCGCAGAAAATATATGTGAACAATACGGATTAAATAGAGAAGAGCTTGATCAGTTTGCAGGCCGCAGTCAAGAGCGAGCAGTTGCTGCAATTAAGGCGGGAAGATTTGAAGATGAGATTGTCCCATTTGAGATCCCACAACGCAAAGGTGATCCGATCGTTTTTGCTCGGGATGAGTTTCCAAAGGCTGATTCAAATGCTGAAAAACTAGGAAAACTTCGTCCGGCATTTAAAAAAGACGGAGTGGTTACGGCTTGGAATTCTTCTGGAATTAACGATGGAGCTGCAGCGTTTGTTCTTACAAGCAGACAAAAGGCTGAAGAACTCGGACTCGAGATTCTTGCGACAATTCGCGCTAATGCCTCTGCAGGAGTTGATCCAAGCATAATGGGAATTGGCCCAGTTCCTGCTACAAAAAAAGCATTAGAAAAAGCATCACTCACTGTTGAAGAGCTTGATTTAATTGAAGCGAATGAAGCGTTTGCCGCTCAATCGTTAGCAGTTGGTAAAGATCTTAACTTTAACGATGACATTCTGAATGTTAATGGAGGGGCAATTGCTCTTGGACACCCAATTGGGGCAAGTGGTGCCCGCGTTTTAGTTACATTAGTACATGAACTCAAACGTCGTGAACAAAGATATGGATTAGCTACACTTTGTATAGGTGGTGGTCAGGGCGTTGCCACCATAATAGAGAGAGGCTAATAACCAATAGGCTCTGGCCCATAAAGAAAACGGGTCTAGAGCCTATTTTTATGAAGTGATCCTTTGTTTTTGCGGAATGCCCTGGATAAATTTAAGAATGATTGAGTTATAAGCCTGAGGTTCTTCAACATTTGGAATGTGACCGGAAGCACAGAATGTTTCTAATTGTGAGAACGGAGCAGAACATTTAATGGTTAAAGCGTTAACATAATAGGTGATGCGATCGTTAATTGAGCCGATGATAAGAATGGGTTTTGGTGAGAGCATCAATGTACTTGTATAGTTAATACCAACTGCGGCCTCAGCTGTTTCGATATAGGTTTCGCGGTTTATTTTAAAATAAAACGATCGTATCTCATCAAGCACAAACGCCTCAGCTGGTTTATTTAGACACATAGAAAGCACATGACGCTCATATTCATCGTCAGTTAAACGGTCTAATTTTCTACGTCTTTCATCTACTGCCATCCAACCAAGTATTGGTGGAATGTAAGAGGTAGTATTAGATAAAATCAAAGACCTTACAATACTTGGCTGAAGGTGAAGAATTTCTTGAGCGACAATTCCCCCAAGTGACAGCCCACAGAAATGAGCCTGGTCTATCTCTAAAGTTTGAAGTAATGTGATGATATCATTCGCAAAGTTCAGTATTGAAATGTCTTCATTATTGATAGAGTCACCATGTCCTCTTAAATCTGGAGCAATCACTCGGTAATGCTGAGCTAGCTCAAATTGATATTTCCAAGACTCCTTTTTACTTCCTAATCCGTGAATAAGAACAAGAACATCATTGCTTTTGTCCCCGATATCCAAATATGAGTCCATAATGCAACTTCCTTTCTTTACTGGTTCTTATCCAGTATCGCCGTTAAAAACAAGACTCATTCACAAAAGAATGACTTCACCTATTAGTGTATGTCAGAGTATGAAAAGTGCTCATAGATGAAAAAACAGCTAAAACCTATAGCTAGGCTAAAAAAATGACTGTAATAGATGCGAGCAGTTAGGATCGCTACCTAGGATCATGTCGCGGCTGCAACCCAAGAGTGAAATTGAAGCACCATCAAAAAACGGCACCACTAATTAAAGTGATACCGTTTTTACGTTCCTGCTATGAATGTAAAAAAGATCTACAGATCAAGTGATTGAGGGGGTTCTCCTGATTTATTCATTAACCGTATGTTAGTAGGGGTCAATTCTAGAAATACCAGTTTGGGATCATCAGGACCATCAAAATAAGCTTTTAGGCTATCGTTCCATAGTGAATGTTTAGTCTCCGCATCCTCTTTAATTTTTGCTTGTCCTTCGAATTCAATAAACGTGTCATTGAATCCATCACCAGTGTAACCTAACAATACATGAACGTTTGGATTTGCATCAATTTCATCTGCTTTATGTGTATCAATACTGGTTGGAGTATATAAAGTTAACCCTTTATGAAAAAAAGTCATATAACGCGTGAACGGTTTGTTAGAGACGACAGTTGCAAGCGTACCAGTATAATGTTCATCCATGATCTTTTCAATAGATTGTTTTAATTCAGATTGATTCATTATTACTCCTCCTCAATTTGTAACTAGTAGTAGTATTCCTGAAAAAATAAAAACAAAACATATCTATTTTTATGTTTAAAACACTCACATAAAGTGAATAGTTATCTGTGTGGCAACAATATGAAAAAAGGGAGAGAGATAAAAATGTCAGATGTTTTATATACTTCAAAAGCAACAGCAGTTGGTGGAAGAGAAGGACATGTTAAATCGAGCGATTCCAACATTGATATTGACCTAGTAAAACCAGGAACATCTGGTGGGACAAACCCTGAACAGTTGTTTGCTGCGGGTTACTCTTCTTGCTTTGATGGAGCATTAAACTTAATTGCATCAAAGGAAAAGAAAGAAATTGATTCAGAAATTACTGCGGCAGTTAGCCTTGTAAAAGATCAATCTGATGATGGATTTAAAATCGCTGTAGAGTTAAAGGCTGTAATTGGAGGCGTTTCTCAAAGTGAAGCAGAAGATCTAGTTGAAAAAGCTCATGAATTCTGCCCATACTCAAAAGCAACACGTGGAAATATCGATGTAAAACTATCGGTTGAAACAAAATAAAAGATCATAGCCAATTGTGTATTGGTATAAGATTGTATACAAGAAACCTCTGAGAATTTCTCAGAGGTTTCTTACATGTAATGGTTAATGTTTCCTTCTAGTAAGACTTGCCCGTTACTAATTTGTTGAAAAGGCTGTATCATATTTAGATTTTTTATTGGGAAAGTTCAGATTATGGGTTTAACTAGTCGTATATTAAGGAATGCTGTCCGTGTAACACAAATTGAGATCGACAATTCAAGGAGGACTAGTTATATGAAGGAATCAGAAGAACTCCAACAATTGAGAGACCATGAGTGTGAGAATGGATGCTTAACCATTTATTTAAACACAAATCAAGCACAAGTTGACCAGAAAAAAGGTGAATGGAAAATTCGTCTGAAAAACGGGTTGAAGAAGTTAGATGAATATTTAGAGAGTAGCTCGCCGGATGAATTAAATGGATATAAAGAAATTCGAAAAATTGCTGAAGAACAAATTCTGAATGCACAAACGTCATTACCTCGTTCCCTTGTTTTTGTTGGCTCCTCAAAAGGTGAGTGGACTTTAAAGAAATTGCAAGTTACAGTAGAAAGTGATTTTAGATGGGAGAAAACGCCTGTACTTGATCAGTTAGAAGAGAAAATAAATAAGTTCCCAAAAACAGGGATCCTGTTAATCCAGAAACAAGATGTAGTAGCTGTGGAGACCAGTTTGGGTGAAGTAGACTCAGAATCTGTTTACTCATGGGATGCTGAATCAGAGGATTGGAAAATGTATCAAGGATCTGGTTCAAGCGACAAAGTGGGACCTGCCATTCACAAAGACCAATTTGATCAACGTTTTGATGCCAATCAACAAAGGTGGTTTAAGCAACTAGCAGGTAAAATCCAGAAAAAAGCGAAGAAAAACGGTTGGAATGGTGTGTATCTTGTAGGTTCGCCAGATCAAACGAGTGAGTTTGAAAAGCAATTAACCTTAAACAATGTTGAGGTTGTGAAAAAGAATTTAACGAAGCTTAAGTCACATCAAATCATTGATGAACTTTTTGCTTCATAATCATAAAAAAGACCAACAGCACATGATGAGCTGTTGGTCTTTATTTTGCATTTAAATCATTGACTATATTTCGTGAGTCTAATATAATCTCAGAAGTGGAAACTGTTCGGTTTTTATATAACCGGTGAGTTACAAGTGGAAAGTGGGACAATCTGGATGAAGGAAACAATCATAGATTCTGCGCTACGATTATTTTCAAATGAAGGGTACACGTCCACCTCTATGCAAAGTATTGCTGAGGCGTGTGGTATCTCAAAAGCATCTCTGTATAAGCATTTTGAATCAAAAGAGGACTTGCTAATACAGGTGTTTGAACATAGTCTGCAAAGAATGTTTCAACGAGCACAGGAGATTGCTGTTGACGAAACGATTTCTCCAAAAGAACGATTTACCCAAAAAATCATTTTAGAGCTTGAAGTGAATCAGGAACAGCGAGCATTTGTTAATTTAATCATCAGGGCTATGCCTATCCATCAGAACCCAAAGGTACGGGAACTAATGAAGCGAACAAAAGCCGCATTAATGAACTGGCATAAAATCTGTCTTCTTGAAGCGTATGGTGAGCTCATACGACCATATATTTGGGATATAGTTGTTGTGTTTCAGGGAACACTACGTGAGTATATCGTGTTAATGATGGATGATTATAAGTTGATGGACAAAAGCAAGGTAGCTGCGTTACTTGTGTCACATCTTGATGCAATAGTAGAATCAACAGATAAGCCAGCTGCGATTTTAACACCGTCTTTGATGAATGATTATGAACGGTTCGATCTGTTTGATAAAAAGATGTCTGAGGAAGAGATCTTTAACGACATCCTGACGCAACTGGTATATAAAAAAGATCAAAGCCCACAAAACAAACAGAACGAATTAAGAGAAGCGATTGAACGTTTGGAGACTTGTTTTTATCAAGGGGGAGATCAGCAGGTGTTTATTGAAGCACTTTGTCTGTATATAGATGCTCGTATCCCTATTAAAGAAGAGATTCAACGGATTCAACACCTCTTGAAAAATAGGAAATGTAAAGAAGGTATAAGCAAATGAATAACGAACAAAACGATACTTTAAAAAATGCAAGTAAAATCCCGATGATTGCTGTCCTTTTAACTGGGGCATTTATTGCTATCCTCAATCAAACACTTTTAACAACAGCGTTACCAAGTTTGATGACGGATTTAGAGATTGATGCGAATCTTGGCCAATGGGTAACAACAGCCTTTATGCTTGTAAATGGGGTAATGATTCCAATTACCGCCTTTTTGATTGAAAAATTCACTTCTCGCAGGTTATTTATCACCGCTATGGTGTTATTTGGTATTGGTACACTAGTCTGTGCCATCGCACCAACGTTTGGTGTATTAATTACAGGTCGAATGATTCAAGCTGCTGGTGCAGGTATTGCCATGCCGTTAATGCAAACTATTTTATTGTTGATTTTTCCAGTAGAAAAACGTGGAGCGGCTATGGGGATGGTTGGTTTAGTGATATCCTTTGCTCCTGCGATTGGACCAACATTATCTGGTTGGTTAGTGCAAAGCTATCATTGGTCTATCTTGTTCTGGATTCTTCTACCGATCGTCATTATTGATATAATCGCTGCGTTTTTTGTTTTGAAGAATGTAACAACACTACGATCTCCAAAATTGGACACGTTATCGATTATCTTGTCTTCACTAGGGTTCGGTGGGTTACTATTCGGGTTCAGTAATGCAGGTGCAAATGGATGGCTAGAACTAACAGTGCTTCTACCAACAATTGTTGGTGTGATATCTCTTACATGGTTTATCTTAAGACAGCTTAAGTTACCTCAACCAATATTGGAGTTCCGTGTATTCAAATATTGGGTATTTACGTTAACAACCATTATTGGCATGATTGTGTTTATGTCGATGATAGGTGCTGCCACAATCTTTCCAATTTATATGCAAACCATGCACAATTTCACAGCGTTAGAATCAGGATTAATGTTACTTCCTGGAGCTGTTGTAATGGGTATTATGTCGCCGATAACCGGTAGGATTTTTGATAAAATCGGTGCCAGATATTTAGGAATTATTGGTCTTGGAATGATCTTTTTAACAACTGCATTATTTACGAATCTGTCTGATAGTACATCTATGACTTATGTGACGGTTATCTATTCATTCCGTATGCTTGGTGTAGCTCTTGTTATGATGCCTATAACAACTGCTGGAATTAACGTGTTACCACGTCATCTTATTCCACATGGTACAGCAATGAATAATACGATGCGTCAGATAGCTTGGTTCAATTGGGACAGCGGTGCTTGTATCTGTTATGACAGCTGTTGCCCTTAATCAGGGTGAATTAGGTAATGTAGGAATGATCGATGCACAAATTAAAGGAGTAAATACGGCGTTTATGGTTGCAACAGCCATTTCCTTTGTTGGATTTGTTTTAGCTTTCTTTATTAAGTCTAAACCAAAAGAAAAAGTAAATGCTGAAACGTATGGAGCGAATTCAGCTCAACAAAAAAACGCAACCGATCATTCATAAAAATTCTTCTAAAAATAACGTTTTAGCTTCCTTTAATCTGGGAACATAATAAGTATAAACAGATTTAAAGGAGAGTTTTACTGATGAAGGAATTTAGTGTAGTTGCAAACAAAGATGCTACAACGTGGATGATTAAAGCGGAGGATGTAGCACCAATTCATGAGTTTGATAAACGTGATGATGCAGTTGAAAAAGCAAAAGAATTAGCATCTGAAAATCAACCAAGTAAGGTAGAAATTTTTGATGCAGCTAATGAGCTAGTTGAAAAACAAGTATTTGAATAATTGCTAGACCATTATAAACAGGAGTGACGGATAGGATATCCGTTTCTCCTGTTTTTTTATGATGTTTAATTTTGAGTGTCAGCATTCACTTATTAATTTATATTTCACCATTACAGAACGTCTGTTCCGTGATATAATAAATTCTTATCTTTTACATAGATCGGAGTCAAAAGTATGAATGGAAAAACCCATTTAATGGGGGGACTGGCTGCTTGTGCCGTCGTTGAAACGGTGGTAGATGGTAGTGATCTTAGTCCGCTGTTTTATTTAAGTGGCATGGTAGGTGCATTTCTGCCTGATATTTGTCATGTGCACTCAACAATTGGTCGAAGACTTCCGCTACTTTCAAGAATCGTATCTTTTTTATTTGGTCATCGAACATTTACACACAGCATCCTTTTTTTAGCAGTTGTTTATGGTCTGTTACATGTTTTTCTTCCAGATGCAAGAAATGTACAGCTAGGGTTATTTGCAGGAATGATTAGCCATATTATTCTTGATATGGCGACAGTACGAGGGGTTAAATTATTCTTTCCTTTTTCGTTAAGAGTTCGTCTGCCTCTGTTTATTCGTACAGGAGGTAAATTCGAAGGTATTGTCCAATTTGCTTTAGTTATCTGGTTAGTAATATGGAGCTATCAGTTCGTCCAAACATGGATGTAAAAGAAGCCTCAGTCTCGATTAGAGATTGAGGCTTCTTATTTTATGGACTAAATCATTTCAACTGACTTATGCCCACGATGAGTCTGGTGATTAGATAGCCAATTAGCTGTTTGTTCAAATAGCTTATGTTCCCATGAGGTTGATGCAAATGTATGATTAGCTTTTTTTATATAAATAGGAGTACTAGGAGTTTGTGTAGCTTTTGCATAAGACTCTGCGTGTGTTACTGCTACATCCTCATCCTGTTCTGCATGAAGAATAAGAACATTACCTTTAAATGCAGAAATCGCTTCTAACGGTTGATGAATTCGTAAGTCTTGAAAAAAAGAGTGGCTGATCTCAAAACCATGATAATCAAAAACCCCTTCTTTTTGCGCTATTTTAACAGCAGAGTTTCCTGTAATTCGTACGATATCTTGATAGGGCTGTGCCACAGCTGACCATAAAATGAGTTGGTGGATATTTGCTTGAGCTGCTACTAAAGCTGAAGTAGCTCCTCCTAAACTATGTCCAATTAATGTAACTTGGTTCTCATTAATTAAAGGATGGTTTTTCACATAATCAATGATCGTAAGAAGTTCTTGAATTTGTTTACTAACCGTTAAGTGTCGGTAATCCCCGCTGCTTTCTCCACAACCACTAAAATCAAATCGAAAGCTTGCATAGCCTTTTTGAGCTAAATAACGTGATGCCTTTACAAAAAGACGGTGTTCTCCAACTTTACTTCCAACAAAACCATGAATAAATATAACTGCAGGATATGTTTTAGATAATGAGTGATCAGGGAGATGAACAGCTCCAGAGAGATGTTCATTTTTAACTTGAAGCGATACTAAAGAATGTGCCACAAAAATCCCTTCTTTCTATTAATCCGATATGTTTACTTGTGATTATTAAACTATAGCATATAATCGCCTGTTTGACAATCATTCAACGAAGTTTGAGTATATCTGAATCTAATCATGTGAATAGTAAATCATAGGTTATTTATTAAAACGAGGGAGGATTTTTATGAAAGGGTGGAAGGTATTCTGCTTCGTAGTTATAGTAGCATTTCTTTCTAGCTGCGGAGGCAGAAATGAAGGATCTGAATTTATTTTACATGCACAAGCAAAAGATGTTGTAGAGCAGACGAATACTGAGACCCCAGAGCCAGTTAATAATGGCAAGCTATCAAAACTCTTTCCAGATACCGTGTTTTTATCGGGACCAACTACAGAGAAAAAAGTTGCATTAACATTTGATGATGGTCCAGATCCGCGAGTTACAGGGTTTTTATTAGATGTGCTAAAAGAGGAAAATGTACCAACTACTTTCTTTTTAATGGGAGTTCGAGTGGATGCCTATCCTGATTTAGCCAAACGCATAAGTGATGAAGGACATAGTATTGGAAGTCATGGATATTGGCATACTCCAATTATAAATTTAACAGACAAACAGGCTACGTATGATTTAGAAAAAGCAAAACAAGCCATTACTCATGCAGTTGGCCAAGATACCAACTTGTTCAGACCACCATTTGGTTTGCTAAATGAACAGAAAGTTGAGTTATTAAAAGAGCTAAATTATTCGGTGATTCTTTGGTCTGTAGACTCTGAGGATTGGAAGATGCCCTCACCAGATGAAATGGCAAACGACGTAATCGAGAATGTGAAACCTGGTTCTATCATACTCCATCATGATGGTGCGAATTGGAACATCGACTTATCTGGCACAGTTACAGCAGTGAAAAAAGAAATAGAAGAACTAAAGAAACAGGGTTATACATTTGTGACAGTTCAAGAATTGCTAGGGTTATAAAAGCAATCAACCTGAACTGTCTTTTTTCTATGAGAATACGTATAAGGAGCTTTAAAAATGGGAAAAATGGCTGATAGTTTGAAGAATGTTGAGCTATATTGAGATGGAGGACATTGTTATGAAAAAAGTGATAGCTGGTTTAATCAGTTTTACGATGATACTAAGTTTAATGGTTCCAATAGCAGGGGCAGCGGAAAAAGAAAACAAAACAGATTTAATATTTGCAGAAAAGGCTTCCTCCGCAATCATAATGGAACGCGATACAGGTGAAGTGCTTTATGAGAAGAATAGTGAAGAATCGTTACCACCAGCAAGTATGACAAAGATAATGACGATGCTACTAATCATGGAAGCCATCGATAAGAAGCAACTTAAGTATGAAGATATGATTCGAGTCAGTGATAACGCAGCGTCAATGGGAGGATCACAGATCTTCTTAGAGCCAGGCGAGGAGATGTCCGTTCAAGACATGTTAAAAGGCATTGCGGTAGCATCGGGAAATGATGCTTCTGTAGCAATGGCTGAGCACCTTGGAGGAACGGAAGCTGGATTTGCTGAAATGATGAATGAAAAGGCGCAAGAGCTTGGTTTAACAAAAACACATTTCTCTAATTCAAATGGTCTGCCAGTTGAAAATCATTACACATCTGCTCATGATTTAGCGGTGATGTCTAAAGAACTTTTAAAGTACGAAGACATTACAAAATTTACGGGTATCTATGAGGATTATTTACGGTCAGACACAGAAAAACCATTTTGGTTAGTGAATACAAATAAACTTGTTCGATTCTATCCAGGTGTTGATGGATTAAAAACAGGTTACACAAAAGAAGCGAAATATGGGTTAACAGCAACGGCTGAAAAAGATGGGATGCGAATTATTGCTGTTGTGATGGGATCTCCTTCTCCTAAGGAAAGAAATGCAGATGTGACAACAATGCTTGATTTTGCATTTAGTCAATTTAAAACCCATAAGCTGCATGAGAGAAATGACTCAGTTGCAGAAGTGAAGATTAGTAAAGGGCAAAAACGAAATGTACAGGCTGTAACAGGCGAATCTGTCTCCATTCTGACGAAAAAAGGCGAATCTGTTGAAGAAGTGAAAGAGAGAGTTGAACTAGCAGAAAATATAAAAGCTCCCGTTCACAAAGGTGATGAGATAGGTACATTGATCATTGAGAATGGCGATAAAGTTGTGAGTGAAACCCCGTTAGTTGCAGAAGAAGAGATAGCGGAAGCATCGTGGTGGACGTTATTTAAGCGAGTTCTTGGCGGTTTTGGCGGAAACTAAGCGGATAGGCGAATAATTTTTAATATAATGACTAGTTTTGTCATGGTGCAGGAGGCAGGCAGGTGTAGAGCGAATGTTCTAAACTAGGAAAAACAGGACAGCCTGTTCACCATGTTAAGGAGGGATCTACATTGAGCTTGCTTATTGACCTTGAACGAAAAGACAGTGTGTTGCTCGTGCGCCTTGAAGGAGAACTAGATCATCATTCAGCTGCAAGATTACGCGCTAATGTTGAGGAACAATTAGAAACTGGTCAAGTGAAGCATCTTGTATTAAATCTTGAATTGCTATCATTTATGGATAGCTCTGGCTTAGGAGTCATTCTTGGCCGTTATAAACAGGTCCGTGCTAATGGAGGCGAGATGGTTGTTTGTGCCATTTCTCCAGCAGTCCGCCGATTATTTGAAATGTCCGGTTTGTTTAAAATTGTTCGACTTGAGGCGAACGAACAGTTTGCATTAGAAACACTGGGGGTGGCTTAGTATGCAGAACAGGATGGAGCTTAGTTTTTCGGCTATCAGTTCAAATGAGTCCTTTGCACGTGTGACAGTGGCTGCCTTTATTGCTCAAATTGATCCAACCATGGAAGAGATAACGGAAATTAAAACAGTTGTTTCTGAGGCTGTAACAAATTCAATCATTCATGGGTACCACAACCAATCTGAAGGTAAGGTCTATATCACAGCTTCCATAGAAAATGAATGCTTAGAGCTTATCATTCGTGATGAAGGTATGGGAATCACCGATTTAGAAGAAGCGAGACAACCTCTTTATACAACAAAACCAGAACTTGAGAGATCAGGAATGGGTTTTACGATTATGGAAAACTTTTGTGATGAGATGAAAGTTGTGTCAGAGCCAATGCTTGGAACTTCGATTTTCTTAAAGAAGCAACTATCAACTAAAAAAGCAATTTATAATTAAGGGGCTTTGCCTATGGACGTGGAGGTAAAACGTAAAAAGGCTCAGAAAGGTCAGCTAACAGACACAGAAGTCAAAGAGCTCATCAAAGCCAGTCAAGACGGTGATATTGAAGCTCGTAACAAAATTGTCAGTCGAAACACAAGACTGGTCTGGTCTGTTGTTCAACGTTTTATGAATCGTGGTTATGAGGCTGATGACTTATTCCAAATTGGATGCATTGGCTTAATTAAATCCGTTGATAAGTTTGATTTAAGTTATGATGTGAAGTTCTCTACGTATGCTGTACCCATGATTATTGGTGAAATACAACGATTTTTACGCGATGATGGGACTGTAAAAGTAAGTCGTTCCATTAAAGAACTTGGTAATCGAATTCGAAAAATGAAGGACGAATTGACAAAAACCCTCGGGCGTACGCCTACGGTAAATGAAATGGCTAAGCAGCTTGGAGGTTTCACCTGAAGAAATTGTTTTTGCAGGTGAAGCAAGTCGGCCACTTACCTCCATTCATGAAACTGTTTACGAAAACGATGGCGACCCAATCACTGTATTAGATCAAATGGCAGATCAATCAGAAAGTCGTTGGTTTGATAAGATTGCGTTAAAAGAAGTGATAAAGGATCTAGAGGATCGAGAACGCCTTATTGTTTATCTAAGATATTATAAAGATCAAACTCAATCTGAGGTGGCAGAAAGGCTTGGCATCTCTCAAGTTCAGGTTTCAAGGCTTGAAAAAAAGATACTGGAACATATGAAACATGAGATGGATGGATATCAATAAGGTATGGCATACAACGAATGATCCAGATTTCAGGATCGTTCGTTGTTTTGTTTGGTGAAGAACAGGTGAACGTGAAAGGGAAGCGATCTCAACCATCTCCAATGAATTCGTTTATCCTTTTATACCCCCAAGCCGAACACATTTTCTAATATTCTCTCAAAAAATAGGTTTAGATTTGATTGAATTGGTGAATTAGCTTATCATGTGATAAGTGAGGGATCCTAACTATGAAAAATAAAAAAAATGAAGAAACAAAAACAAAGCATGACACCTCTCTCCATATCATTCAAACAGCACACCAGTTGTTTATGGAGAAAGGATTTGCAGGAGTTTCAACACGATTGATTGCAAGTGAGTGTGGCATTACACAGCCTGCTCTTTATCATCATTTTCCGAATAAAGTGAGTATCTATCTTGCTGTGCTGCAGACGGATTTAGGGAAAACGGAAGAGGCCATTCATGCAATTGTTGCGAGTCAGGGTTCGGTGCGAGATGCCCTACTTGAAGTAACCATCTATATATTATTAAATCGTCCGAAGAATTTAGGGCAAATTAATAGTGACATGAAACAACATATGGATCTGGAGCAACAACTCACGATCCGGCATCATTGGACAAGTGCATATCTGACTCCTATCGAACAGTTGTTAAAAGGTACTTTAATAAACGAACGATTAATTGAAGAAGATTCCACCCATCTGGCTAAACTCGCACATGTTTATCTTGGCATGGTTCATCAGCAGCTTCCTGAAATGGATAGACTGGCAAAAGTTGAGGAATCAGATGCACGTAAAAGAGCAGAGTTTCTCGTCAATGTTTATTTAGATGGCATTATGAATAACGGTGATTAAAATCACTTTCTCTCCTTATCACATGAAATAAGGATTAATAGGAGGAAATCGTATGAATAATGTACGAAAACTTGCGTTGATTAATATCGCCGCTTTTATTATTGCTTTAGGAATGAATTACATCTTTCCTTCTTCACAAAATGTAGGTAATGTTGCTGATGCACTAGGGTCAATTATTCAACCTGAAGGCTACGCTTTCTCGATTTGGGGATTTATCTATCTGTTGATCACAATTTGGATCATCCGTATGTTTTTTGCAAACGATATAGAAATAAAAAGCTACAAAAATATAGGCGGCTGGTTTGCTGCTAATATTCTTTTAAATAGCTTGTGGATCTTAGTATTTGAAAATGAATGGATTGGTTTATCTATTTTTGTCATTTTAGGTGTGTTTTTAACTGTCTTAACGATCTACCTAAAAATCGAATCGATCCCAGGCACACCTTGGTGGCATAGACTACCGTTTTCAGCTTATCTAGGATGGATAACAGTCGCGGTTATTGTAAATGTATTTGCTTGGATGAACGCTTCTGGAATTGAGTCGTTTTTGGGATTAGATGAGCTTACATGGACAATCATCATGTTAATTGTTGCAACGCTTGTCACTTTATTTGTGACACTTAGACATCGAGATATCATGTATCCACTTATCGTGATTTGGGCATTCGTTGGAATCATTGTGAAAGAACAAGATAGAACAGGCCTGGTAACACTGTTATGGATCTTAATTGCGTCGATCACTTTGGGTGTTGTCTATCAAATTATCCGCTTCTTTCGATCAAAGACAGCATAAGGAGAACGTATGAAAAAGGTATGGACTAGGCTACTGACAATTGTAGCGGCTATTGTTTTAATCATTTTAATATCTGCTGTAATTTGGGCATCATTTACGTACGATGCAACAGATGCAGCAAAAGAGATGGCTGGGGAAGAAGTAAATCATGGATTGGCGTTTGGAAGCCAAGAGGCTGAAAAAGGGGTTATTTTCTATCAGGGAGCTAAGGTGGAACCAGATGCCTACAATTATTTAGGGCATAAATTAAGTGAAGAGGGCTACTTTGTTTTTATTCCTCAAATGCCATTTAATCTAGCCGTGCTGAGTCCATCCAAAGCGACGTCTGTAATGGAGCAGTATCCTGACATTTCTGATTGGTACATCGGTGGACATTCACTTGGTGGTGCGATGGCAGCTTCTTTTGCGGGCGACCATGAAACTTCGATTGCGGGTTTATTTTTATTAGGTGCTTATTCAGCTAGTGATTTGTCTGAAACAAATCTTTCAGTATTAGATATAGCTGGTGGATTAGATGGCCTTTCAACACCTGAGAAAATGGCTGAGTACGAGGATAACCTCCCTAGTGAAACCTTAAAAGTTGTCATTGAAGAGGGGAACCATGCGAACTTTGGAGATTATGGTCCACAAAAAGGGGATCAAGTTAGTCCTCTAATACCAGAAGAACAGCATGATATTGTTGTAAATGAGCTAGAAGAGTGGCTTGCAAATGAATAGAAGAAAAAACGTATCCGCAAAATTTGTGGTGCGTTTTTTTGTTTTGTCCGAAATATTCGCATGAAGTATAGCAACTCATAGCATACTAATGGAGAAGCTCATAGAAGGTCGTGATAGTTTGGAGGACACAACTCTTTTTTTGCGGATGAGACCGAGGATTGATGCAGCCGTTCAACAAGTATTACAACTAGATCAATTAGCAAAACTGTCTGGAGATCCAACCATCGTGAGGCGAATTCAGCGTTTAGCCATATATCAAATTAATAAAAAAGACGGTTCACGTGTCACAATCGATGTCATGTCGGTGTTAACCTCTATTAGGTCAATCTATCCGCAGTTGGATATTCAGATTATAGGGAGTGTAAATACGGTTGTGTACGTAAGACAACCTCAAAAGACGTTAAGACCACTCTATATTGCGTTAGTGTGGATATTACTATTTGTTGGATCGGCATTAGCGGTCATGAATTTTCATGAGGATGTCAGTATGCGAGCGGTTCATATTCGCCTCTATTATTTATTAACAGGTGATGAAACCCTCTATCCACTTTGGCTGCAAATTCCCTATTCCATTGGGTTAGGGATCGGAATGGTATTGTTTTTTAATCATTTCTTTAAGAAACGTTTTAATGACGAACCTAGTCCTCTTGATGTGGAGATGTTTAATTACCAACAAAACTTAGATCAGTATGTCGTTCAGAAAGACCATCATGATCATTAGTTGGATGATTAGCGTGATCTTGGGACTTGGAGGGGGTTTAGCAGTAGGAGGAGGCCTAGTTGCGTTTATTACCGTTTTAGGAGTAATACCCAGGCTAGCTCAACTATCCCGTTCAGAATCAATGATCCGTTTCTATGAATGGGCCGGTATTATTGGTATTCAAATTGGAACCTGGGCAAGCTTTTATAGCTTTAGTATTTCCTCCATGCGAGGAGTAGCGGCGATTATTGGACTTTTTTTGGTGTTTTTGTCGGCATGTTAGCAGCAGCCTTAACGGAGGTATTAAATGTTTGGCCAATTCTCGTCAAAAGAATGGGTATGGGCTCACAAATAATCTTTTTACTCATGGCCATTGCATTAGGAAAAATAGCAGGATCATTGTTCCAGTGGATTTGGTTTACGTTATAGAAGGGATATCAGATTTATGGCATCAGAAAAGCAAAAACAATATCAGAAAAATATTATGATCTATCAATCCAAGCCTTCCATTTTAAAGTCTGGTGGAAAAGCATTTTTAATTGGAGGACTTATATGTTTAGTGGGGCAAGTGATTATTAATCTTTATGATGTGTTTCTTGTTGATACGAGAGAGGATGCTGTGCAATGGATGCTTGTGACGCTTATCCTTCTTTCTTCTATGTTTACCGGACTTGGTTGGTACAAAAAAGGAGCTGCTTTTTCTGGAGCGGGTTTGCTTGTACCCATTATGGGGCTAACCAACCTTATGACGAGTGCAGGAATGGAGCATCGACATGAAGGCATAATTGAGGGAGTTGCAAGTCATCTTTTAAAACTAGCTTGGAGCTGTTGTTGTTGTAGGAGTTGTGATGGCATATGTGATAAGTGCAGTTAGATTAGTCATTCATGCAATCATCAGGTAAAGATTTGATAAGAGAGGAACCGGAATTATGAAGAAGCTTGGAAAACATACATGGCAGTATTCAAATCCGGTATATATTCAAGCATCCGGTACAGCTGTGGGACCAAATGAGGGCAAAGGACCGCTTGGAAAGTGGTTTGATCAATCGTATCCAAGCTTATATTGTGGAGAACCTAACTTTATGAAGGCAGAACGGCAGCTTATGAAATCAGCTTTCCAGTCTTGTCTCAATAAAAGTGGGATAAGGCAGGATCAAATTGATTATTTTCTAGCTGGTGATTTAGATCATCAATTAACGTCCTCAGCATTTACAGCAAGAGATCTAGAGGTGCCTTTTCTTGGTATGTATGCTGCTTGTGCAACAGTTGCACAAACTTTGATAACAGCCTCTCTGTTAATTGAAACAAAACTCGCCACACATGCAATAGCTGGAGCAAGTAGTCATTACGGGATTGCAGAAAATCAATTTCGTTACCCTACGGAGGTAGCTTTTCAAAAAAAACAAACAGCGCAATATACCGTTACTGGAGCTGGTGCAGCCCTACTTGGTCGCAAAAGGAGCCAGGTTCAAGTGACAACAGCTACAATTGGGCAAATTGTTGATATGGGGATAAAAGACACAGCAAATTTAGGCGCAGTGATGGCACCTGCAGCAGGACATACGTTATTAACTCATTTACGCGAATCGGGACGTCAGTTATCAGATTATGATTTGATTTTAACTGGAGATTTAGGTCGAATCGGCAGTGCGATTTTTCGGAAATGGATGAGGGAGCACGGTTTTAAACTAGATGAATGCCATGAAGATGGCGGGGCGAGAATATTCCGCTCTACTAACGTTTTTTTATCTGGTGGCAGTGGTGCAGGTTGTGCGGCCGTTGTCACCTATAGCTATATCCTTGAAAAATTAAAAGAAGGAAGCTTAAATCGGGTTCTCCTCCTTGCAACAGGAGCATTATTTAGTCAAAACTCGGCAAAGCAAGGAGATACAATCCCAGCTGTTGCGCATGCAGTTGCACTTGAAAGGGTTGAGATGTAGCAATGGAATATTTGATGGCATTCCTCATCGGTGGCAGCATTTGTTTTATTGGACAATGTTTGCTTGTTTTTGCTCGAGTGACACCCGTACAATGCCTTGCCATTCTAGTTATCATTGGTGCTTGCTTAGATGGTTTCCACTTATATGACTCATTGCTTTTGTTATCAGAGGCTGGAGCAATTATTCCTGTTACGAGTATTGGCCACGCTCTTGTACATGGGGCAATGAGTGAAGGTGGAGATCATGGCTTTTTAGGAATAGGGACAGGGTTGTTTACTCTCGCTTCCACTAGTATCTTTTTTTCCATTGTCATTAGTTTTGGAGTTGCGTTGATATTTAAACCAAGGGGGTGAGCCAGTGCAGCAAAAACGAGATGTAATCTATATCACAGATGGAGATGCTGCCGCAAAAAAGACAGTAGAGTGGGTGGCAAGAGAGCTAGGATGCAGAAGCATAAGTGCTTCTGCAGGAAATCCCTCATTTTTATCTGGACAAGATTTATTAACCCTTATTCTCCAAACTCCAGACAAACCTATATTAGTAATGTTTGATGATTGTGGCTATCGAGATGAGGGTCCTGGCGAGGCGTTAATGCGCTTTCTGCATAAATGTGAGGAGATTCAAGTACTTGGAGCTGTAGCCGTTGCCTCCGCAACTCATTCAAGTGAGTGGTCAAATGTACACTTTAGCATTGATCGTTATGGTGAAGTGACCCATTTTGGAGTAGATAAAGAAGGGCTTGCAGATATCGAGATCAATCGAATAAATGGAGACACCGTGTATATTTTAGATGAATTAAAGCTACCTGTTGTGATTGGAATTGGTGATATTGGAAAAATGAGAGGTCAGGATGATGTGAAAAAAGGGTGCCCTGTAACAAAAAAAGCCGTTCAACTGATTCTTGAAAGGAGTGGATACCTTGACACAGGATTATAAAAAGAAAGAAGAGAAATTTTCGGAGTCTTATACAGAGAACCGTGAAAGGTTAAAAGACCGATTAGCATTAGATATTTCATTTGATGTTGGAGTCCGTGACCTGACGATCCTTGGTAAACAAATTGGAATCTATTATGTAACAGGTCTAACAGACAATGAGTATCTGATTGAAATTTTAAAAGAACTCATGGACCTTGACGCTAGAGGACGAAAAACTAGTGATGTTCATAAAGCGATCGAAAATCACCTAACTCATGTTCAAGTTGAGCAGACAGATTCAATGGATGATGCCATTACACAAATGCTTTCGGGTCTTGTTTTTGTTCTTCTTGAAGGTTCAACGAATGTTTTTGTTGTAGATGTGAGGAATTATCCTGGTCGAGGGCCTGAAGAGCCGGATACTGAACGGGTAGTACGTGGCGCAAGAGATGGATATACTGAAAATATAATTATGAATACAGGATTAACGAGAAGACGAATCCGTGATGAACGTTTAAGGCATGAAATTCTTCAAGTTGGCGTTCGTTCTAAAACGGACATTTGTGTTTCATATATAGAAGGAATAGCGGATCCAGATTTAGTGAACATCGTAAAGAAAGAATTAAAAGCGATCAATATTGATGGCATAACAATGGCAGATAAAGTAGTAGAAGAGTATATTGTCAAACAGGGCTATAATCCTTTTCCGCTTGTAAGGTACACAGAGCGTCCGGACGTTGCAGCCACTCATTTACTTGAGGGGCATATTGTATTAATTGTCGATACAACACCGAGTGTTATTATTACACCAACGACTTTATTTCATCATGTGCAACATGCAGAGGAATACAGACAATCTGCGGCGGTAGGTAGTTTTCTACGATTTATGAGATTTACAGGAATCATGTTTTCACTCTTTATTTTACCGTTTTGGTTATTACTCGCTACAAACCAAGATCTTCTCCCGCAATCACTGGAGTTTATCGGTCCTGAGGAAACAAAACATATTCCCATTGTCCTCCAGATTGTTTTTGGTGAAATGGGTATTGAGTTATTAAGAATGGCAGCGATACATACACCTTCACCACTTGCAACGGCATTAGGATTAGTGGCAGCTTTACTAATAGGTGATATGGCTGTCCAAGTAGGGTATCTCACTCCTGAAGTGATTTTGTATGTCTCTTTAGGTGCAATTGGCATGTTTGCGACCCCAAGCTATGAGCTAGGAGTTGCTCTCCGAATGGTTCGCTATCTCTTTTTGTTCTCGGTTGCCTTTTTTAAAGTGCCAGGATTGGTTATTGCCTTTCTAGTATTTGTACTGTTTCTTTGCTCAACCAAACCGTTTAATAAGCCTTATCTGTGGCCGTTTCTGCCGTTCTCTCCTCCAGAAATGTGGCAAATCCTGATACGTGCAACTGTGCCTTCACTTAAGTGGAGACCTTCGATTGTGAATCCACAAGACAAAATCCGTCAAAAGGAAGAAAACTCTCAATAGCAAGGACGAGGAAAATATGATAAAGTGAAATAAAAATGGACACTTGCATAATCGGGAAATGTGAGGACAGTTGGTGGTCGGCATCAGCTGTTTTTCAGCTTGGCAAGAGGAGAGAGGTTAACATGTATTTGCACGGAACAAGTCAAATTAATGTTCATGGTCATCTAGAAATTGGAGGCGTGGATACGGTCGCTTTGGCTCAGGATCACGGTACGCCTTTGTACGTATATGATGTAGCACTCATTCGCCAAAAGGCAACAGAATTTAAAGAGGCTTTTGAGAAAGAAAATGTACCTTATCAAGTCGCTTATGCGAGTAAAGCATTCAGCTGTATAGCTATGTATCAATTAGCAGATGAGCTTGGTTTAAGCTTTGATGTTGTTTCAGGTGGAGAGCTGTACACAGCAATTAAGGCAGAGGTGCCTATGAATAAAGTTCATTTTCATGGAAACAACAAAAGTCGTGCTGAGCTAGAGTTAGCAGTAAAAGCAGGAATTGGCTGTGTAGTTGTTGATAATTTTTATGAAATGACTTTACTTGAAGACATTTGTGCTCGTTTTGGAAAAACAATGGATGTGTTGCTGCGTATCACACCAGGTGTTGAAGCTCATACCCATGATTACATTTCAACAGGTCAAGAGGATTCAAAATTTGGCTTTGATTTAACAAATGGTCAAGTTGACCAAGCGATTAAACAAGCTCTTGCAAGTACCACTATGAACCTGCTAGGTATTCACAGTCATATTGGGTCTCAAATTTTTGAAACAAAAGGCTTTGTTATGGCCGTTGAGAAAATCTTTGAATACATTGAGCACTGGCGTACGGAACTCGAATTTATTCCTCGTGTGCTTAACCTTGGTGGTGGCTTTGGTATTCGTTATGTAGAAGGAGACGAACCATTACCAAGCGGGAGAGTACGTGTATCAAATGATCAAGGTGATGAAGCAATACGCAGAACAATTTGAGATGGCTTTGCCGGAAATTTGGATCGAACCAGGTCGTTCTCTAGTTGGTGATGCAGGCAGCACACTTTATACAGTTGGATCACAAAAGGATATTCCAAACGTTCGTCATTATTTAGCAGTTGATGGGGGTATGAGCGATAACCTACGTCCATCTTTGTATCAAGCTGAATATGAAGGCATTCTTGCAAATCGAGCAAATGAAGAAGCAACAGATACGTTCTCGATTGCCGGAAAATGCTGTGAAAGTGGAGACATGCTGATCTGGGACCTTCCGTTACCTAAAGCAAATCACGAAGATATTCTTGCTGTTTTTTGCACAGGAGCTTACGGATATTCAATGGCCAACAATTACAACCGAATTCCACGACCACCTGTCGTATTTGTAGAAAATGGAGAGGTCCAAGCTAGTTGTGAAAAGAGAAGAGTATGATGATCTAGTCCGTTTAGATGTACCGTTAACTAAAACGGTGGAACTCTAGAAGGCTCATCAGTTCATATTTTACAAAAGATAGTGTACAATAGGTGCTGGCTGTATCATTCAGCAGAACGAACGAAAAAAAGAACCCTTAAAAGAAATGAGGCTGATTTATATGAAAAAAGGACACATTGCATTTGAAAACGGCGAAAAATTAGTTATTGAATTTTATCCAGAAGCAGCACCAGGACACGTTGAGAACTTTGAAAAACTAGCGAACAGCGGTTTTTATAACGGACTAACGTTCCACCGTGTTATTCCTGGTTTTGTTGCACAAGGCGGAGACCCTGCTGGTAACGGTACAGGCGGCCCTGGCTACACAATCAAATGTGAAACAGAAGGAAACCCACACAAACACGTGAAGGGTGCACTATCTATGGCTCACGTTGGTAAAGATACAGGCGGCAGCCAATTCTTCGTTGTTCACGAATCACAACCTCACCTTGATGGCGTTCACACTGTTTTTGGACAAGTGATCGAAGGCGAAGACCTTATTACTCGCATCAAGCAAGGCGATGTAATGAGCGACGTTAAAGTTTGGGAAGAATAAGAGTTAATGTTTGAGACCTATCCTTTGAGGATGGGTCTTTTTTTGTTTCAGAATGGAGAAAAACGACTATTAATTTTAATATGATTAAAATTAATAGTGTAAATCATCACTCACTAAAGCTGATAATATGTATTATGGAAAAAGTATCAAACGAAGCAAAAGATAAAACTTCAGATACGCAGAACAGCGATCAAGTCACTCTATTGATAGAAGTAAATGAAGATGGTTCACCGAGCGATACGTAGGTGCAGGAATGATTAAATCAGTTGCATCTAATGTAAAATGGTAGAGTTTCTCAAAAAAATACAAATCAACTTAATGGATATCATTTATTGGTGCTTTTTTTTGTTCCCTGCAAACTGAATATCAATAAAATACCCCTTACTAGATGGGGCACTAGTCATTTAAGGCAGCATTGGTGTGTGGTTTGGATTCGAATAAATTTAGAAGGAAAATGACCCTTACTGTCGAATAAGGTGGCAGGGGGTGGAAGAAATAGAATTTTACAAACTTCACAGTCATGAATTTTATGAAACGAATCATAATGGCGAAGATTATATATGGGAAGTTAAAGTCATAAACATTCATGGGTCGTCTCATTATCAAGCAAAAATCATTCAAGATGAGTTAGGAATAAAAACAAAGTGGACGGTAGTGCGTGGGGAATATCTTACAGTTGATGTGAATTTAATGATTAGAAAAGAAATTAAGAATTTAAAATAAAATTACCAAAGTTAAATACATAAAAAGAGTGCTACCTACATGGCAGTCCTCTTCATGCGCGTTATCTAAAAATTGATGTTATTAATAATGACGTAAATATAACAAATAAATATATTTTTATTAATGATTTTTGTTTCAAACTAAAACGAGCCATTATTCCTAAAAAGAAAACTAATAATCCTATTAAAATTATGTTAATGGCTAAGAATGGTAAAGAAAGTGAAAAGAAATAATTCCAAAAAGGGAAAAAGAAAGCCACAATTAAAAGAATAAGATATAGGCAATAAACGAATAAATCATATTTCTTAGCTATAGCCGTTGCGCATTCTTTACTAAGCGCTAAATTGTTCTCGTTGCTTGGCTCATTATCTTCGTACTTCATTAAAATTTCTGTGAGCTCCTGTTGTTTTCGGGTGAGAGGCTTTCTTCCTTTTAATTTTTGTGTGACAGTAAGTTGTCTAAGTTCCTCGCTGATGTCCTTAATGTTGCGGAATGTTTTTTCAATATTAACTTTCTTATTATTCATATAGTCGCTTACAGAACCCATTAGAGTTATTTGATAAACAACTAAAAATATATTTAAATACAATTTACGCAGCATGTGTAAATCATCCTTCAAAAATTAGAATGGGTAAATCTTAAAATATTAACCTCTGTATTATATCGGTAAAGGGAATCAAGATGACAGAAGCGTGTATGATTTATAATGTAATGTTTGATCCTTCAAAGAATCAAGAAAAAATGTCTCCGATAGATGATGCACTTATCTATACTGTGTAGAAAAAGTCAGTATCACGTTATCCTAGGAGGGTTAATAGTCGTGACTGAACCTAAGCCTCTGGCAGAGAACGTGACCATATCTAATCAGCTAACATCGTTTGTGTGAGGAAGGTTGGAAGGACGAAATATTCATTTTCATGTTTATTTAGGTAGCATCGTACTTTTACATTATGTTCGGTAAAAGCACGTTCATGAAAAAGAAATAACCTAAAACACCAATCGAAAAACCGACTGCAAACTTTAAAATTGTTTTTGATTTTGTTGACATTATTAAATCACCTCTGATGCAAGGGTAACATAGAATCCGTCTTTACTGATGGGACTGATATAGACAATAAATTGATTGGTAGCAGGAAGAAACCTCTCCCTTGGGGGATGATCACGTTCTTTTTATCGCAAACTGAAGCACGGTCCAAGCGACAGCAAAGCATGCTGAAAAAAGTAACCGATCCAGCAATATTGTTCCGACGCTATCATCAGTGAGAAGCAAACCAAACAGAGTAGAGCAAATTAAAAGGATTGCAAAACTAAGTAAAACGTGAATAAAAAAGCTTTTATATAGCATAATGACCTCCAACTGATTGTTAGCACTCTGTACCCTGACAGGAGCTTACAAAACATAGGAGGATCTACTAAAGGAGACACTCTACTTGTCATAAACTGGACGAGAGGAGTCTAGAACTCTTTGAGATGACAAGGCATAATGGTTCTCTTCTCAGAAAGCTTGGGCTGTTTTTGTGAAGAGGAAAGGACAGAGAAAATAGAGGATTTTAAAGATTATTGTCGAAAGTAAGTTTGTTAGCTTTGGGGGTGAATTGAATGAATGCAAAAGTAATTACGGCAGCCACTAGAAAAGGATTTGAGACGAAGATAAATGAGGCTTTAAAAGAGATAGGGGATCGTTATGAGGATCTAAAGTTTACTGATAAAAGTAGCGATTATGTAGCAGTTATTTTATATAAATAATTAATCACTACGGTAAGAGGTGGTATTTATTTCCCATTTAAATTACAAATAAAAAGGAATCCATATATTTTTGTCGAATACCATATAGTATTCCAAAAGAAATAGTCGGAGGTCATGTTTTGTTACTTTATTATTAATCTATATCTTCTACCTAATCATCAAAAAACGAGTCAATTAGGAGCTGATATATGATGATCTATAAAAACAGTGTTGAGAAGATTTCGCCTGAGATGTTAAAGGGATTTTTTGTGGATTGGCCAGACCATCCTACGCCAGAAACCCACTTAAAACTGTTACTAAACAGCAGTCATGTGGTTATTGCGTTAGATGAAAATACAAACAAAGTCGTTGGCTTTATAACAGCCATAAGCGATGGTGTTTTATCTGCCTACATTCCATTCCTAGAAGTATTGCCAGAGTATAAAAACAAAGGCATTGGCAAGCAGTTAGTAGAACGTATGTTAAATGAGCTTGATCAAATTTATATGGTTGATTTGTGTTGTGATGACGACTTAGTTCCTTATTATGAGAAATACGGAATGACAAAATCAAATGCGATGCTCATCAGAAATTACACTATGCAATCAGGTAGTACAAACTAATGAAATGATAGAAAAACGTTTGGATGATGTCCGAGCGTTTTTTAATCATTTTATTAATGACTTTTTAAATGTCTCTCTTTCGAAACGTTACATTTTAAAAAAGGTTTATGTTAGGATCGGGATGAGAGGTGAGAGTTTGAAGTTAATTGCTAAGTTCTGGCCGTTATTTGCGTTTATAAGCATTGCTATTATTATCATTAATTTCTTTACGGAAATTGCGTACTTAGATGGGGTGTGGTATCTACTAGTCGCCACCACATATGCATTAATCTTCTTGGATATTCATGTTCATTCAAAAAGCAATCTTAGTGGATGGTGGTATATTTTAGGTGCTGCTTGTATTATATCGCTTGCAGTTGTTGGAGTCATGCGATTTATGTAAATGGGGCTTGCGCAGTGCGCTTGTCTTTTTATTTTTATGAATGATATAAGTGCTCTTCTAAATAAGCCTCCCTTTTTTCGTCTGCTTTATGTGTATAAATGATACTTGCGATAATCGGTACAAACCATAATTCAAAATCAACTATAGCAAGAGGGATAGCTATTAAAGCAAGAAAAAAACAAGGGAGTATATGCATACTTGCTCTAAAATAGATCTTTGCTTCTTCTTTTTTTGACATGGGAGTGCCTCCAATCAATTTTTGAATCTAATTTGATTCTTTTTCTTCTCAAGTAGACCTAAAGCAAAAAAGCATACTGCTAATCCAAATGTTGAGAGATAGAAAAGAGGATCTGAGGTTGTTACTACTTTAATGATAGCAATAAGCAGGAAGATGACAGAAGAAATAAAGTATAACTTACGCATCGACACACTCCTTAAAATACGTATTATGGATTAATTATACAGGTTCTTGATAATAATTAGAAGGAAAATCATAAGAGTCTTTGAAATCAGGTGTTAATAATTATATTATGTAAACTAATATCTTAGTAGCCAACATAAGTTATATAAAAGTAGAGCAAGTAGACACTGTAGGCTGTCTACTTGCTCTGTTTTTAAAATTAATTTCGATTGTACTTACTTAGAGCTTTTATCCCTTTAAAAACGACATAAAAAATTACACATAATACAGCAAAGGCAATAAGTTGAAAAAAGATTGAACCAAAAGGAACTTCGATCATTGTTTCGTTCATCAATTGACCTCCAAGAGTTATTAAGATAAACCTTTTTCTTTTCCTCGTTCTTTTGACTCCATCATCCAAGTTAGCCCTGCACAAACGCTTAAACCAATAAAGGAAATATAACTGAGTGGCCTACCATCAAGTACGAACAATATAATAGCTATTATTAAAAAGAAAAAGGTAGAAAACATGTACATTTTCTTCAAAGTAATACCTCCTATATTAAATTTAAAATTTTGAGTATTATTGATTCGGTCGTGTGTTTTCTCTTATCACATACGTTTTGGTCAGTAGGTCGTACAAGGATTGTTTCTTTTTAGTGAAAATCGCTGTACCGATATAAATAAACATAAGTAAATAGACCAGTCCGCCGATTAGGTAATACGTGACAGGAACATCCCCATCACCAATTGAGACAAGTCGATAAACAAGAAAGTGTGACAGTTCCCATGGTAAGAATTTTAAAATAGTTCTGCATGTTATACGAAAAACAGACGGAGATTCGCCATTTTCTCCTACTACTTGGATGCGAGCTTTCTTTTTACCGAATGACTGTCCGATTATGTTTGAATCACTTATGATGAAATAAATAGAAATAGGTAAGGTGACCATTATAAATCCTGTTAGCTGAGCCGTGATCAGTGAACCGGAAAAAAAGTTTTGTAAGCCAGGAAAAAGGAAGACATTCACGATAAATAGAAGCACTAAGTATAAAAATAATAGGATGTAATCATACATAAAAGCTTTTAATCGAATGAAAAAAGTCGCATTCACTCCAACACCTCTTTCTCATCAAATTAGTCTTCTCGTGAATATTTAAATGGAAGTAAGGATTGAATGGGCACCTTTATAAGAGAACGGCCTTCCTCAATAATAACCATGCATTTTGGAGAATAATCAGCAATTAATTCTCGACAAATCCCACATGGACTCACAACTTTTACTTCTTGGTCTTGTTCATCTGAGGATGGATGTAAAACAGCAACAATTGTAGTGAACTCCTTTTCTCCGCTTGAGATCATGCTTCCGATGGTTATCGCTTCAGCACAAATAGCAACTCTACCGATATAGGCTTCAAGATGAACCCCAGATATGATCTTACCAGTGCTTGTGCGTAATGCAGCTCCAACATGATGTTTGTTTTCTTCATAGAGATTGGAGATTTTTTGCTTTGCTTCCTCAACTAACAACAAATCGTCTGGATTTAGTGGCACTGTCTTCATTTTATTTCACCTCTTTTTAACAGTAGCTTAATTTCATTAATATGGAAAGGGTAATTGATAAGTATTTAACCTGAATTTGATATCGGTTACAATGGTAGTGGTATAAAAAAAGGAACCATCTAGTTTTAGATGATTCTCTCGTCTTAATCCTTTATGATTCGTCTTCAATCTCATGACGTAAGCTGTTTATGCTTGTTTCTCTGCGTTTGTTTTTGTCTGTGATGTCTTGTTTATCGTGATCATCCATTTCGTCACCATGTGCAGCGATAAAATGCTCTGTCTCGTTGATTTTTTGCTCGGTGTGATTAATGATTTCCTTTATTTTTTGCGCGTTATCTGTACGATTATCTGGATTAGCCATATTAAGAACCTCCTAGGATTAAGGTGTTTTTAGTATGGCTTGTTGTATCATAAAATATGTGTAAAGCGTGTAAGAAATCTTAACAAACGAACACATGAGTTCATGGGTTTTCGTTATGGTTAAAAGGAAGTATCAGAAAGGAGTGTCGTGTATTGACTCAACTTCGTGCGTACATGGATCAATCCGTCCACGTACATCCAACGGCAAAGGGAAAGCTGAATGAATTAGTATTTGCGGTTAAGGACGTTTTTAATGTAAAAGGAGTCATATCAAGCGTTGGTAATCCAGATTGGTTACATACACATAAACCAGCAAAAAGTCATGCGAAGTCGATTGAACTCTTATTAGAGCAAGGAGCTACCTTAAAGGGCACAACACATACAGATGAACTTATGTACAGTTTAAATGGAGAAAATGCTCATTATGGAACTCCGTTAAACCCAAGTTTGCCTGGACATATCCCAGGTGGATCTTCAAGTGGTTCTGCTTCAGTTGCAGCTGCTGGAGATGTTGATTTTTCAATAGGAACGGATACGGGTGGTTCTGTTAGAATCCCAGCAGCTTATTGTGGGATCTATGGAATGAGGCCCACTCATGGTGTTGTTCCGATTGAAGGGGTTATTCCATTGGCCACTAGCTTTGATACAATAGGTTGGATGGCGAGGGATCCAGAAATTTTGGAGCGAGTCGGTCAAGTACTTTTACCCAAACAAAAGAATACAGGTGATTTTAATCGAGTTCTTTTACCTGAGGATGCCTGGTCTTTAGCAGATAAAAAGTGTGTGGAACAGTTAACACCTCTTGCTCAAATAATAAAAGATAGTATGGGTGAGGAAGAGACGATTCAATTATCACATGAAGGGTTAAACAGTTGGAAAGAAACCTTTAGGATTGCACAAGCGTTTGAGGTATGGTCTGCTCATGGGCAATGGGTGAAAGCTGCTCAACCTCAATTTGGGCCAGGTATAGCCGAACGATTTGCCATGGCGGAGACCATCACCAAAGAGATGTATAATCATGCTTTAAAGGAATTGGCAGCTGTACGTGAGAATATGGTTGGACTACTTCCAGAGAATACGATTATGATTGTGCCAACTGTACCTGGCCAAGCACCACTACTCAATCTTCCAGAAGAGCAAATTGAACAGAGAAGATCTCAAACATTACAATTAAGCTGTATTGCAGGCTTAGCTGGATTGCCGCAGATTACGATTCCAGTACAGACTAACGATGGACCAGTAGGGCTTTCATTGATTGCTTGGGGCTAACCAGGATTTACGACTATTACGACTTGTGAATCAACTGATCAAAGAAAAACGATTGGTCTAATTTTATAGTAGCTGCTCCATTCGCCGTCTCCCTTTTAATATTTTTACATGTACTAATAAAAAAGGGGTTCTGCTAAAATGGAGATCATTCTCATGCTAGCTACAGTTATTAGTCCTGTTGTCCTTGCAATCATTGAATTGCTTAAACGAACAGTGAATCTGCCTAAACGCTTTTTACCTTTAATCGCTGTTGGAGTTGGTTTAATTGTCGGGGGATTGTCGTTTCCGTTTACTGATTTGGATCTTGCTATGCGCTTATGGGCAGGAGGTCTTGCAGGATTATCAGCTACTGGTTTGTTTGAAATAAGCAAAAATAGAGAAGGATCAACCTTCGACAAACACGATGAATGAATCAAATAAACAGCGAGTTTTTCTCGCTGTTTTTCTCAAGTGGTTAATCAAAACATTAAAGAAAGTGAGAATACATATATGATTCCTTTAGTTTATGATCAAGTAAACAGCTTGGGGAAAAGATGATGAGTTTTTCCTAGAACTTCTAAAACGTACAAATGCGAAACAAATCGCTGATCTTGGCTGCGGCACGGGTCGCTTAACTACATATTTTGCAAAAGCGGGCTATCAGATTACAGCCATTGATCCTAATGAAGAAGCGATAGAAGAAGCAAAAAGAAAGCCACATGTTGAAGGTGTTACGTGGATTTTAGGAGATAGTAAAGATCTCAAAACCAATGAGTACGATGTGGTTATTATGACGGCTAATGTGGCTCAGGTTTTTCTGACAGATTCAAGCTGGCAAGAGATGATTTCTGATGTCTATCGGGCATTAAAACCAGGTGGACATTTTGTTTTTGATACTCGGAATCCACTCGCAAAAGTTTGGGAAGAATGGGAGAAAGACACCACGCCTGATCTTGCGGAACATCTGGAGACAGGTGAGCAACTGGCGATTTATACAGAGTATGAGGGGTTTAGCGAGGACGTATTTACGTTTTATGAAATTGTGAAAAATGTCCAAACAGATGAAGTACTTATTCATGAAAAAATGCAACTACGTTTTAGATCGCAAGAAGATATCACTGATACATTATTGCAAGTAGGTTTCACAGAGGTTCAAGCATACGATGATTGGCAATTTAAACAAGCTCGCTCAGAAACAAGATCGTTTGTTTTTCAGGGTGTGAAGTAAAAATGATTGGTAAAAAGCGTATTCACTTTATATTGAATACGCTTTTTTTATTGTGAGAATTAGTCGGAATTTGTTGAATGATCAATCGAGTGTTGAGCCTTAATTTCACCTATGTTAGAGTGAAAGAGGAGAGAAATGAAAGCGCTTTATTTAAATCGTTATACGGTTTCTGAGTTTTGATAAAATGGGAGGGATTCTATTGCGAAGCCGAACCATTGTTCAAACCAGGATTGCAGGATGTAGTCGCACTTGAGACTTCCATCTCCTTCCTTGACACAGAAAGTGAACGTATTTTGATTAAAGGCTTTGATTTAATTGAATTATCACAAGAAATTGGTTATGTGGAAATGATTCATTTATTACTTGAAGGTAGTTTACCTGATCGGGTGCAAACAGAGAACATTAGCCAACGATTAAACAAGGAGTGTGATATTGCAGAAGAAGTCTGGACGATCTTGTCACAGTTGCCACAAACAACACATCCAATGGATGCACAAAGAACCGCGCTATCAGTGCTTGCAGGTTTTGATGCTGATTTAGAGGATCGTTCGGTACAAACCAATGTCAAGCGAGCCTACCAACTCTTGGCGCAACTACCTGACTTGACAGCCAATTCGTATCATCTTCTTCAAGGAAGGGCAAGAATTGTTCCAGATTCAAGCTTATCTTACACTGCAAACTTCCTATACTTACTAACTGGTCATATTCCATCAAAGCTTGAGGAACGTATTTTTGATCTGTCGTTACTGCTGTATTCAGAGCATGAGTTACCAAATTCCACGTTTACTGCACGTGTTATTGCTTCTACATTATCAGATATGTACGGAGCTTTAACAGGGGCAGTCTCATCACTAAAAGGACAACTACATGGTGGAGCTAATGAGGCAGTGATGAAGCTACTACTTGAGGTTGATTCACCAGTTGGCTTTGTCGAATTACTGCAGGAGAAGCTTAAGAATAAAGAAAAAATTATGGGATTTGGGCATCGTGTCTATGCCAAAAAGATGGATCCAAGAGCCTTGATTATGAAGCGTGCCCTCGTCGATCTTAGTGAGCACCGTGGAGATGATCGTTTTTTGCAGATGTGTGAGGCGGGGGAGGCACTAATGGAGAAGGAGAAGGGGCTTTATCCAAATTTAGACTATTATGCTGCACCTGTTTATTACATGCTCGGTATTCCTATTGCTTTGTATACACCGATATTCTTCTGTTCAAGAACGGCAGGACTTACAGCTCACATCATTGAGCAGCATGATCATAACCGGTTATTCAGACCGCGAGTTCATTATACAGGCACAGCTTACAGCTCGCTGTAGCACAGAAGGAGGATTTTTATGACAATGGTAAACCAAACAAGCACATCTGATTTACTTTTAGAGCAAATTGCTGACTATGCACTGTCTAAGCGAACATTTAGTCAGGAAGCGTATGCAACAGCTAGGTACGTGCTTGCAGATACACTTGGCTGCGGAATATTAGCATTAAAATATCCTGAATGTACAAAACTACTTGGTCCGGTTGTTACAGGTACGGTTGTTCCAAATGGGTCACGTGTTCCAGGTACAGCTCATGTATTAGATCCAATTCGAGCTGCTTTTAACATTGGGACAATGATCCGCTTGGTTGGATTATAATGACACGTGGCTTGCAGCTGAATGGGGGCATCCATCTGATAATCTTGGGGGCATATTGGCAGTAAGTGATTATCTTAGCCAGGTGCTTGTATCAGAAGGCAAAAAACCAATGCAGCTCAAAGAGTTGCTTGATTACATCATTAAAGCACATGAAATTCAAGGTGTACTTGCACTTGAAAATAGCCTAAACAGAGTTGGACTCGATCATGTTTTATTCGTAAAAGTGGCGACCACTGCGGTCACGTGTGCAATGCTTGGTGGAACAAAAGATGAGGTTATGAACGCTGTCTCACATGCTTGGATAGATAATTCTAGTCTTAGAACCTATCGTCATACTCCAAACACCGGATCGCGTAAATCTTGGGCAGCAGGAGATGCAACGAGTCGTGGAGTCTTTTTAGCGATGACTGCCTTAAAAGGTGAAATGGGTTACCAAACAGCACTAAGTGCACCAGGATGGGGTTTTCAGGATGTCTTGTTTAAAGGGGCAGAGCTTGTATTATCACGTGAGTTAGATGATTATGTGATGAATAATGTGCTGTTTAAAGTATCTTTCCAAGCTGAATTTCATGCACAAACTGCGGCGGAATGTGCAATTGAATTGCACGATGATGTGGTAGACAGAATCAATGAGATTGATCGGATCGAGATACAAACGCATGAATCGGCAATCAGAATCATTGATAAAAAAGGACCGCTTCATAATCCTGCAGATCGAGATCATTGCTTGCAATATATTACAGCGATTGGTCTGTTAAAAGGGTCCATTACTGCGGATGATTATGAGCAAAAGCAGGCGGACGATCCACGTGTTGATAGGCTTCGTGATCACATGCATGTGATTGAAAATAAAGACTATACATCCGATTATCTAGATCCAAAGAAACGGTCCATCGCGAATGCTGTCCAAGTATTTTTTGAGGATGGCAGTAAAACATCCTGGGTCGAACGAGAATACCCGCTTGGACACCGCTTTAGACGGGAAGAAGCGATTCCTCATATCGAACGTAAATTTGAACATAATTTGCGAGTGCACTACACTAGTAAACAAAGTGAGCGCATCCTTAAGGCTTTTTCCACTCAATCTGATTTAGAAAGATTAAGTGTGCCAACGCTTGTTCAATTATTTGTTCCATCGTAAAAAAGAGAAAGGGAGTGCGAGAGATGGCGTGGATTGTGAACCAAACAAGAAGTCAAAAAGAGCTAGCAGACGAGTTTAGCAAGTTAGTAACTGATCCAACGATATTGCAAATTCCGGGATCCCATGACCCAATGGCAGGATTAATGGCCAAGGAAGCAGGGTTTTCCTCATTGTATTTATCAGGTGCGGCCTATACAGCTAGTCGAGGACTACCGGACTTGGGTATGATTACATCAACTGAAGTAGCAGAGCGAGCTCGTGACATTATTCGAGCAACAAATTTACCGTTATTAGTAGATATTGATACAGGTTTTGGTGGCGTCTTAAATGTTGCGAGAACGGCAGTGGAAATGGTTGAAGCGAACGTTGCTGCTGTGCAAATAGAGGATCAGCAATTACCTAAAAAATGCGGACATCTTAATGGCAAACGACTCGTTTCTACGGAGGAAATGGCTCAAAAAATACAGGCAATTAAACAGGTCTCTCCTTCACTATATGTAGTCGCCAGAACGGATGCCAGAGCTGTTGAAGGAATAGAAGCTACGATCATTCGTGCGAAAGCGTATGTAGAAGCAGGAGCAGATGCAATATTCCCAGAAGCCTTAGAAGGTGTCGATGAGTTTCAATGGATGGCAGAGCAGATTCATGTACCGCTACTTGCCAACATGACGGAATTCGGTAAAACCCCTTACTACAGCGCAACCGAGTTCAGTGAAATGGGTTTTCAAATGGTGATATATCCTGTAACCTCAATGCGAGTTGCAGCTAAAGCGTATGAGGAAGTGTTTGCTCAGATTCGAGATACTGGAACGCAAAAACATAGCTTGGATCACATGCAAAAGCGGAGTGAACTCTATCAAACCATTTCATATGAACAATTTGAAGAACTAGACAAAAACGTAGCGAGAACGGTTTTATCAAAGGATCAATAAATGAAATGTAAGGAATCACACATAGTGGTTCCTTATTTGTGTGAGAAATTTTTTATAATACGAAGGCATTGAGGAGCTAGTCGAATCAAGCAATCTAGAACACGAGGCGATACATATGGAAATAAGAACGAATATGCGTTAAACCGTGCAGAACAAACAGGTGCTCGTTTTGATACAATGCAGGTACAGGATGGTGAGAGAATTCTAATTTCAATCTATAAAATAGGGGCGTGATTAGATGAATGAAAAGCAGCGAGAAGAACACTTGGTAAAAAAACTAAAAGAATACAATAAACTATTTAAAGAGGTTAATCCAAACCCAAAGACACTCGTGGCTAACAAACGTGGAAACCTTGTGTTGGATCTAAATGACCCTTCTGATCGTCGTTGGTATGAAGGATAAGTTATAGGCGGTTTTGAATCGAGTATTATAATGAGCTTCTTGTGGAATCTGGGGAAACTCGACCTGTAATGTTGGTCACGAAGCAAGATGAACAATGCAAAGTCGCACAGATCAGAGACATTTCAATCTCTAATCATAGAAGCGGGTTTGAAATGAAGGATTGGCAAGAAGTTGGTCTTTGAAAGGCATATTTTGTGAATTGTCACCAAAAGATGCCCGAAGTCAGAGAATATTAATCTAATAGCTGTTTGTTCTTTACCACCAGTGGCTCTCGACTCCGCGCTTACTGAATTGATCGTCTGCAAATCGTGGTTCAAAACCCCGAACTACTGGTGCATTTCGTCCGTAAAACTTAGACCGAGAATTAAAGGATAAGGGCTAAGCCCTACTCATCTTGAATATCATCAATGTCGATTGGGGTATTATCTATTTTATGATAATTCCCACTAAATTCTATCATCTCTTTAAGATGATTAATGTCAATGGGGGTACTCGTTACATCATAATAGTTTCCATTCCATTGTAGTATGCGGTTTTCGTACAAATTGAGCATAATCGGTGTGTTTCTATTGCTCTTATAAAATGTAATCAGAACTCCATTTTCGTTCGATACATCATCATCCCATTCAGAATCATGCATTTTTTTAATCGTGTACTGACTTAAAAAATCAATTAATTCATTTGCATCAGTAACATCATTTAATTCATATGCTTCTTCAGATGTTATATCAATTATCATCGATTCAAAATTCGTTGAATTGTAATTGAACAAACTGTCTAATGATTTCTCTTTATTCTCATTTATCATTTTTACTGAAAAAAGAACAATAGGAATTAGGATTAATAACGTACTGAAAATGATAAAGCTCTTTTGATCCCGAAGTACCTTAAATAATAGATAACTTGAAAGCTTTTCAGATAGGAATGCTGCTAATGGGATAATTCCTAAAAGATAAATGGAAATAGTAGTCAACGTGCTTAGGAGTCCAGTTTTCCAAGGGATATAATAATAATAGATAGCTCCATATAGATAAGTATTAATAACTAAGAAAATCACTAAAAAAGTGTAAAATAGAAACTTTCCTTTAGCTTGGTTAATTCCAATTCCACTTCTTTCACTTAATTCTTTGGGGACTTTAATTTTATTTATTTCATCTTTTATATTATTGCTCATTAAAACCACCTCTTTCTATGTTCTTTCTAAGTTTTTCTAAAGCACGATAGAGGATCGTTTTTACAGTCCCTAAAGATAAATCAAGTACATGTGAAATTTCTTTTAGAGTTAAGTCTTCATAAAATCTTAAGATAACAACACTTTTCTCAGACTCATTCAGATGATCTATTAAATCCTTCACTGTAATTTCTAAGTCTATATCTTCGTTAACATCGATAGGTATGTAATCTTTAATATTATCTTCGAATTGTACCTCCATGTTTTTCTTTCTAAGTAAGTCTATAGAAGAGTTTATTGCTATTCTAAGTAGCCAAGTTTTGAAATATCTAGGCTCTTTTAAGCTTGAAACTTTTTTAAATGAACGGCATGCCGTCTCTTGAACGACTTCAAGGGCATCATCTTCATTTTTCATATATATAAAGGCCATTTTATATATATCTACCTCATGTGCTTGAAATAATTCCAAAAAAGCTTTTGAATTACCTCTTTGAGCTTTTTTGATTAGTTTCAATTCCAAAATCTATACACCCCCCGCATTATCTATAAATTAGACGTAACAATAAGCCATTTGGCTTTCATAATTTAAAATAAATTTTAAAATGATCGACTTCACTTTAATTTTTATGAATGATCGACATTAAATTAGTCAGAAAAGATAAGATCTGCAATCTTTAATCCAGAGAAGCTTTGTAACCGAGCGTGCCGTGGCTTCTGATCATATTATACCAGTTTATGTAATCGTCTAGTTTAAGGATTAGTTGGTCTAAACTGATATGGTGCGCGTTGTTCGTATAACAGTGCCTGATTTTCTTTTCGTAGTTTAGTGAATACATTCTCTTCTAGGGTCTGGTAATCTTTCTCATTAAACGAACCAGAATTTTGGCTTTTAAATTTGGCGTAAATATACTTCTAGCGCTCTTCAGTGAGTAAGACAATGAAAAAGAATAAGCCATCATTATTTGATTCGATACGAAAGTGCTTTACTTGCAATTTTTAAAAGCCAGTGATATTATTCTCACAACTTCACTTATATAAGTGATGACAACTTTATACTTTTTTTGCTTCGGGGCCGGGTGAAAATCCCGACCGGCGGTGATGAGACTTTGTGTCTCTTAGTCCGTGACCCGTTATTCATTTTACATGTATAACGGTGGATCTGGTGTAATTCCAGAGCCGACAGTTAAAGTCTGGATGGGAGAAGGAAAAAAGCTACAGGCAGTATACTATCGCAATTTGTGATAGAGCACTGTCTATTCGAGCAGCACATTTTTAATATTAACAGTTAAAAATGTTTATTTGCTGTACGATTGTATGCTTATAAACCCAAACCTTGGAGCACTTGCTTCAAGGTTTTTTTATTGGAAATGGCGGTGTATGTATTGGTGGATCAGGATTTTATGGGACTTGCTTTAACGTTAGCTGAATCGGCGAAGGGTCAAACGTCACCTAATCCAATGGTTGGTGCTGTGGTGGTTAAGCATGGCAGAATTATTGGAATTGGTGCTCATCTTAAGGCTGGTGAGGCACATGCAGAAGTTCATGCACTTAACATGGCAGGTGATGCAGCGCGTCATGCAACGATTTATGTCACGCTTGAGCCATGTAGCCACTATGGGAGGACTCCACCTTGTGCGGAACGGATTATAGCATCTGGAATTAAGCGAGTTGTAGTTGCCGTTGTAGACAGTAATCCTGAGGTTGGTGGCAAGGGAGTAAAGATGCTTCAGGAAGCTTGGAATCGAAGTAGAGGTTGGTATTTGTGAAGAGCAAGCGAAAGAATTAAATTGTGCTTTTTTTCATTATATAAATAAGCGTCAACCTTATGTGACACTTAAAGCGGCATCATCATTGGATGGGAAAACAGCTACGGTTGCAGGGCAGAGTAAGTGGATTACCGGCGATGCGGCGAGAGCTGATGGGCATCTGCTGCGCCACGTAAATGACGCTATTTTAGTTGGTGTTGGAACAGTATTGGCTGATAATCCCTCCTTAACGACTCGATTACCAAATGGTGCAGGTCGTCATCCATTGCGAGTGATCCTGGATTCACAATTACGCACTCCAACAGATGCACAAATTGTGACAGATCAGATGGCTGATACACTAATCTTCACCTTGAAATCGGCTTCTGTTGAACATGAAAACCACTTGAAAAAATCAGGCGTAACCATTATCAGACTGGATAGAATAGATATTCAAAGTGTGCTAAATGAACTTGGTTCACGTGAAATTCAAACCCTACTTGTTGAGGGTGGTGCCGAAGTTCATGGTAGTTTTGTCAAAGAGAAAAGTGTGAATGAAGTGGTGCAATATATAGCCCCTAAACTAATAGGTGGTAGATCCGCCTCACCTGTAGTAGGTGGAGAAGGTATTGCGCAAATAAATGAAGTTTTACAGCTTTCAATTAAGTCGGTCACTCAGCTAGGAGAAGACGTTCGTATTATTTCTAAAGTAAGGAGAGATTAAGATGTTTACTGGAATTATTGAAGAAGTTGGTACGATAAAACAAATTAAAGAGTCTGGTGAAGCAGTTGAGATGACCATTGCTGCGTCAACGGTTTTGACCGATGTTCATGAGGGTGACAGTATTGCGGTTAATGGCGTTTGTCTTACCGTTACGTCTTTTACAGACATTGAATTTGTGGTTGACCTAATGCCAGAAACAGTAAGAGCGTCGAGCCTTCAGTCACTGAATACCAACTCAAAAGTTAATTTAGAGAGAGCGATGCATGCCCAGGGTCGATTTGGAGGCCATTTTGTTTCTGGTCACGTTGACGGACTAGGGACCATCGTTCGCAAAACCCCGGAACAAAATGCAATTTATTATACGATCCAAGTATCAAAGGAATTACGACGCTACATGATCAACAAAGGTTCTGTGACTGTTGATGGAACAAGCCTGACTATTTTTGGTGTAGATGATTCTTCCTTTACGATTTCTATTATTCCACATACAGTCGATCAGACCATTATTGGCGATAAACAGGTTGGAGATATCGTTAATATAGAATGTGACCTTGTTGGAAAATATATTGAACAATTTATTCAGAATCCGCGAAAAGAAGGCGTGACATCAGGATTTTTAGCAGAGCATGGTTTTACGACATAACGCCTAGAGAGGAAATGAGAGATATGGACGATACGCCATTTGATTTAATTGAAGAAGCGATTGCTGATTTAAAGCAAGGGAAAGCTGTTATCGTTTGTGATGATGAAGACCGTGAGAACGAGGGGGACTTTGTTGCATTAGCAGAAAAAGCCACACCTGAAGTGATTAATTTTATGGCGGTTCATGGACGTGGATTAATTTGTGCACCTATTAGTGAAGAGTTAGCAAAACGTCTTGAGCTTAATCCGATGGTTCAACATAGTACAGATCCTCACGAGACAGCTTTTACTGTTTCAATCGATCACATGACAAGTACGACAGGTATTTCCGCACATGAGCGTTCAGATACGGTAAAGGCGTTAGTTGATCCGAACACACGAGCAACGGACTTTAAGCGTCCAGGTCACATCTTTCCGTTAATTGCGAAAGATGGTGGGGTACTACGTAGAATTGGACATACGGAAGCGGCAATTGATCTAGCCATATTATCAGGTTCTGCGCCTGCGGGTGTTATTTGTGAGATTATGAATGAAGATGGAACAATGGCACGAGTGCCTCAGCTTCGCAAGCTAGCCGATGAACATAACTTAAAAATGATTACGATTAAGGACTTAGTTCGTTATCGTCATCGTAAAGACACCTTAATTAAGCGAGAAATTGAATCGGTTTTGCCAACTGATTTTGGCGAATTTAATATTGTTGGATTTTCAGATATTCTAGAAGGCAAAGAAAGTGTTGCGATGGTTAAAGGCGACATTACGACTGATGAACCAGTCCTAGTACGTGTTCATTCAGAATGTCTGACAGGTGATGTGTTTGGATCTCACAGATGTGATTGTGGGCCACAGCTACATGCAGCACTTAAACAAATTGAAACAGAAGGTCGCGGTGTGTTACTTTATCTAAGGCAAGAAGGGCGTGGCATTGGTTTGATAAATAAATTACGTGCCTACAAACTTCAAGATGAGGGTTATGACACAGTTGAAGCAAATGAAAAACTTGGGTTTCCAGCTGATTTAAGAGAATACGGAATTGGTGCTCAAATTTTACGTGATTTGGGGATCAGACAAATGAGGCTACTAACTAACAATCCGCGCAAAATTACCGGGTTGTCTGGATACGACCTTGAAGTGGTGGAACGTGTTCCGATTCAGCTTCCCCACCATAAAGAAAGTGAACGTTATCTAAAAACAAAGTCAGATAAGCTAGGACATATTTTAAAATTCTAAATAAAGAATGCAGGAGGAGAGATACGTATGGGAACAGTATTTGAAGGTAAAATGAATGGTGAAAACTTAAAAGTAGGAATCGTGGTTGCGCGCTTTAATGAATTTATAACAAGTAAACTGTTAAGTGGTGCTGAAGACGTATTTAGAAGACATGGCGTGGCAGAGGCAGATGTAGATATTGCGTGGGTACCGGGAGCATTTGAAATTCCGTTTGCTGCAAAAAAACTAGCCGATACAGGTAAATATGATGCGATTTTAACACTTGGTACGGTAATTAGAGGTTCAACTCCTCACTTTGATTATGTGTGTAATGAAGCAGCAAAAGGTGTAGGTTCTCTTGCCCTCTCATCAGGGATCCCGGTTATCTTTGGTGTTCTAACAACCAATACGATTGAGCAAGCCATTGAACGAGCCGGAACAAAAGCTGGTAACAAAGGGGCAGAGACCGCAATCGCTGCGATCGAAATGGCGAATTTAAGCCGCTCAATAGATGCATAAGTAAAAAGTCTAACCCGCATTGCAACGATTAGCAATGCGGGTTTTGTGTGTTCTGTCTGCGTTTTTCTAGTTGATAAGCACGCTCATTAATAACCTCTTTCCGATCTCGTAACGTATGCTTATGGATAAGCTGTTTATTGGAAAGTACACTCGGCTTACACCAGGTTAGCTTAAGCTCTTTGCATTTGTTTTGACAAAGAGTGAGTAATTGCGAATCGTGTATAGGTAGATTGATATCTTCAAAATCAGTAGCGGTTTCTAACTGATTTAATCGGTCATTTAATGTTTGCATGAGAAATTGTGGTTCTATTCCTAAATCTTGAATGGACGTTGTGTCTCGCTTAATTAATCTCAAGGCATTTGAAAGCATTTTTTTGGCACCATTTAGGTTACCACGCCTTTGATGATAGAGACCAACAGCAATTTGAATTAGTGCAACCCAATAGGCATCTTCTTCTGTTTGAGCTGTCGTTTTCCAATGTTCCTCTAGTACTTCATGACATTCAAAATAATCTCTTTCGGCATGAAAGTATATCAAGTACTCAAGATAAGCTGATGCATACTTCATGAAAAACCCCCTTGCCGGCACGTAGACCTCATCAAATGATTTGTGTTACTAAAATATATCAACTAAACCTCATAAATAGCAAGCGTTCCACCTGAATCACAAGTATGGTATACTCCAATTGAACGTAAACAAAGGCCGTGATAAGAATGAATTCCTATAGTGTAAAAGTCGATGCATTTGAAGGACCACTAGATCTTCTTTTGCACCTGATTAATCAAGAAGAGTTAGATATATATGATATTCCCGTTGCTCGCATAACGGACCAATATCTACAATATATTCATACGATGAAAATCCTTGAATTAGATATTGCGAGTGAGTATTTGGTGATGGCTGCGACACTTTTAGCGATTAAAAGTAAAATGCTATTGCCTAAAGAGTCAACGGAGCTCTTTGATGAAGAGTGGTCAATGGAAGAAGAAGACGATCCGCGTGAAGAGCTGATGTATCAACTGATTGAATACAGAAAATATAAGGAAGCAGCGTCTGTTCTTCAAGAAAAAGAGCAGGAGCGTAGTTTAATACATACAAAGGCACCAGAGGATCTTGATCCGTACATCACAGAAGAAGAACGTAGAGACCTTGCTATCCAAGGAGTTTCACTGTTTGATATGCTCTCAGCTTATCAAAAACTAATGAAACGTAAAACATTTACCACACCACATACTAGAACAATTAAAAGTCAGGAATATTCAATTGAAGAAAAAATGGATGAAGTGATGACTCGTATTTTGTCATCAACCGGACCTCAGAGATTTGAAGAATTCTTTGAATCCGGTGAAAAAGGTCAGCTTGTTGTAACATTTTTAGCTGTTCTTGAGCTCATGAAAACCAACGTGATTCGCTGTGAGCAACATGGACATTTTTCAGATATTATGATTTACCAGGCTGGCGGAGGGGTTAGTGCATGAAGAAGGAAGATTTACATGCAGCCATAGAAGGGCTGCTTTTTGTTACAGGAGATGAGGGGTTAACCTATAAACAGCTTTCAGAGGTTCTTGAATTAGAAGAAAGCCAAATTAATGAAGCGGTTAGTTCTTTAAAGCAGCTATTTGCCGAATCAAATCGTGGAATACAAATTATAGAAACAGCTGGAATCTTAAAGCTTGCAACATTATCAGAGCATACAGCTTATTTTAAAAAACTGGCATCATCACCTGTCCACTCTGGCTTATCAAGAGCAGCCTTAGAGACGTTAGCTATCGTTGCATATAAGCAACCTATTACTCGTTTAGACATTGATGAGGTACGAGGTGTAAAATCTGAGAAGTCACTACAGTCACTTGTATCAAAACTGCTGGTAACGGATGTTGGTAGGGTTTCTGGTACAGGACGAGCCATTTTATACGGGACCACATCGTACTTTTTGGATCACTTTGGCTTAAGCAGTATCGATGAGCTGCCACCTCTACCAGAAAATGAAGAAGATGATTTAATGGAAGACGAAGCGGATCTCTTTTTTAAGAAGATGAGTGAAACCGAGTTCCAAAATGAATAAATAGGAATAAGTAAAGAGAGTCGGCCTGGTGCTGGTTCTCTTTTTGGTTTGCTGAATAAAAGCACAAACTAGTCATCTATACATAGAATAGTGCATTCGAACAATTGGGGAGGGCATAGCTTTGAGTGATTACATTCAATCTATCATGAGCTGGGGACAGCATTTAGAAAGCATGTGGCTCGAAAAAAGAGTGGAGTTAAAAAGAAATCAGGTCGCTACCGATTCATTTGAGCAGGCGTTATTTCGCTTACATGAAGGGCTCGTTCATCACGCGCATGATGAAGCTTTAATTATGGCTGCGGCTGATGAAGCCTATCGACAATGGCAGCTTCTACAATCATTTAGTACCCAAAACGGTGTCGCTGATTTAGCGCCAGTACCTATTGGAGGTCATACTCTGCCGCCGCTACCTTACGCAACAAATGCCTTGGAACCTTATATTGATGCGGAAACGATGCGTATTCATCATGATATACTGCATAAAAAATACGTTGATGATCTCAATAAGGCTGAACTAGAGCTGCAACAGGCAAGGAAGACGGGTAATTATGATTTGGTGAAGCATTGGGAGAGAGAGTTAGCTTTTAACGGTGCTGGACACTATTTGCATACCTTATTCTGGACCGTTATGAGTCCAGACGGGGGCGGGTTTCCAATGGGAGAACTGTCTACTCAGATTCAACAAGATTTTGGCAGCTTTGAACAGTTTAAAGCACAATTCTCAGCCGCAGCTGAAAAGGTTGAAGGAGCAGGTTGGGCTCTTTTAGTTTGGTCCCCTCGAGCACACCATTTAGAAATTCTTCAAGCAGAGAAGCATCAAAATCTTTCGCAACAGGACCAAGTGCCGTTGCTTGCACTAGATGTATGGGAGCATGCGTATTATCTAAAATACAAAAATGTCCGAAAAGACTATATCGATCAATGGTGGAATGTGGTGAACTGGCCTGAGGTATCAAAACGATTTGCTTTAGCAAAAAAACTACGCTGGCAACCTTATTAAATGGGCTACGAAATAGAACTGGCTAAAAACCAAGATTGTTTGATTTTTAGCCAGTTTTTCTTTGTTTTAATACATTTTTCTTGGTTTGTTTATACGTAAGAAAGCTATGTAGAAGCAAACCTACAATGATGATGACGATGCCAGCTAGCGCAATTCCTTTTGGCGGAGAAACAGATAATAAAAGCATCTCTCCAATAATGACAAAGATCACTTGCATAGATTGTGTTGCCTCTACAGATGCGAGTTGACCTTGATGGTGGCGAACACGATTTGTCGCGTAAAATAAAAGACTAGTTGCAATCACACCGGAGCTTAAGCCAACAATGCTGGATTGAGTAACCTGTGAGGCACTCGGAAGACCCGTTTTAAAAAACGCAACCAATGCAATGATAAGCCAAAATGGAATACTGGCGAGTGTCATTCCAAGAACTCGTTGAAGCGTTTCAATCCGACCTCCACAAAGCTCCATCATCTTTCTGTTTCCAAGAGGAAAGGCAAAAGCAGCAATGACAACTGGTCCAATTCCAAGTATAATTTCAGTAGTTGAAAGGGTTTTGGCATTAGGCAGCTGTATAAGAATGACACCAACTAAGATCAATAGTGAAACAGATAATGTTGACAGTGGGATAATGGATCGTTTCATGGAATTTCCTTGTTTGACCATAAAAAATGGGGCAAGTAGTGCACCGCAAATAATGGTTAGCTGCCAGGTTCCTGCAAGTAGCCAAGCCCGGTCCATACGAAGCAGCAAATGTAATAGGTGCGTAAAATAAGACAAAGCCAACAAAACTCCATAATAACCATTGCCCTGGATTTTTACGCATCTCAATAATTAATGTGTGAAGATTGCGACGGATAAGGACAAGCAAAAGCAAAAAAGGTAGCATGGAGAAAAAACGTAAAGAGGATGACCACATCCAACTGCCACCTTCAAGATCCATTGAACGATTTAAAACAAACGTAACAGCAAAAAATGCGGAAGCAATGATACCAATCACTAATTCTCTCATAGTAACCCCCTTTTTATATATTATAATATATGTTGTGTATAATATAACATATAAATATGATCGGAAGGAGTGTTTTTAAAACATTGACCACTCATCGAGACGAAAAACAATTAGCCAATCAAATTGGAGCGATGTTACGAAAGGTTAGAACGGAAAAGCATCTGAGTTTGCAGGAGCTTGCTGATCAATCTTCTGTCAGTACATTAACACTTGGAAATATCGAGCGAGGGGAAGCGAATCCTTCCTTAGCAGTCATTTGGAAAATCGCTAATGCACTGCGAATCCCGATTTCGTCTTTACTACAAGAAGCAGAAGAGATTGTTGTCTCTCGCAGTCATACTGGGAGCCGAGTGTATAGTCCAGGAGAAGTGTGTTTGCTTGAACCAATGTTTGATGATCGAGTCTATGGACCGGTTGAGGTTCACCGTGCCTTTTTAAAACCAAATAGTACATATTCACCAGGTGAACACCAAACAGGAGTAGTTGAATATGTAACGGTCATGAAAGGTGATGTGACTGTTTTAATTGAAGGTCAATCCACTCAACTAGCCACCTATGACGCAGTGAAGTTTGAAGCAGATGTTGAACATGCTTATGTGAATAACACTAATGAAGAAGCTGTCCTGCATTTTGTTATGACGTATTCGAAGTGATTTTGATAAATGACCAAATTATCTAAATAAACAAACCCATATAACTATTATTAACAGTACAGTTTTTTTCGAGCAATACACCCGCTCCCGGGATGGGGCACGCTTTCCGGGGGCGGACCTTGAACTAAACTGGCTACACCAGTGTATTTCAAGTTTGCCCGTACTTCCCCTCGGAGTCGGCCCCATCCCGTCCGCTATGAGATAGCGTCATAATTTTTTACTTGCTTACTTAAATTTAGTTAGGGTTTTTTGGTCAAGGAACGATTTACAAGTGTGCGAATGAATCAACATAGAAAACAACCTATCTCAAAGACAATAATGTTGCCAATTGGCCTGCATGAGCAAGCTACTAAAGTTTGAAACATGTATAATGAATTGAACGAATACTATTTAATATACTTGCTAATTCGTAAGTAAATGAATCCTGTTACAAATTAGCCTAAACAAGCGGAGTGCATATCCACAGCGGTAGGCAACCATACACTTTCTTTTAGATGAACAAATAAACCGAGCGATTATGATGTGAGTTTAACATCATAATCGCTCGGTTTTGATGATTCTTAAACATTTCTAACACGGCTCGCCATACTTACAAAATAGGAGATAGCAATCTTGATATGGATTCTTTAAAACGCATCGTTTTAGAACGTTTCTCGTAGTCTTCCCAAGTGAACAGTTTTGAGAGCATTAGATCTTCGTCAAATTTTGCGAGGAGCTTCTCAGCTGTTTCTTCTTCGTAAATAAAGGCATTCACCTCAAAATTAAGCTTAAAGCTACGCATATCAATATTAGCTGTTCCAACAGAGCTAATCTTCCGGTCAACAATTAACGTTTTGGCATGAATAAATCCATTTTCATACGTATAAACCTTAGCACCTACTTTTAATAGCTCGCCAACATGAGAGGTGGTGGCCCAATAAACAAACATGTGGTCTGGTTTATTTGGAATGATAATTTGAACATTAATGCCACTCAAACATGCTACTTTTAAAGCGTCAAGAAGTGTTTGATCGGGAATAAAATAAGGTGTTTGAATATAGATCGAATCTTGAGCCATCATAATCATCTTCAGATAACCACTTTTAATTTGTTCCCATTCAGAATCAGGCCCACTTGACACAATCTGAATTGCACTTGAACCCTGAGCTTCAATTGAAGGAAAGTATCGATCTTCGTACGAAATATGATATTTTTTGGCTGCTTGATTCCAATCCAAGATAAATCGTGTTTGAATGGAGTGGACGGCAGGGCCAATTATTCGTAAATGTGTATCTCGCCAGTAGCCAAATTTTTTGCTTTTTCCAAGATACTCATCTCCAACATTAAATCCTCCGACATATCCTAAATAACCATCGATATTAGTGAGCTTTCGGTGATTCCGATAATTAAGCCTTAGATTAATAGGAGAGAGCTTGGAAGGGAAAAAGACCCCAATCTCTCCTCCGGCTTTTTCAAGCTCAGCGAGGTGTTTGTGCTTTAGCTGTCGTGAACCTAAATCATCATAGAGAAAGCGGACCTTAACACCTTGACGAGCTTTCTCTGTTAAAGCTTGAATAATCTCTTTACCAATTCCATCGTTACGAAAAATATAGTATTGCATATGAATGAATGTTTTGGCTTGTTTAATATCTTTAAGTAGCTGATCAAATTTTTCTTTTCCGTCTGTATAAAGATCAATCTTGTTTTCCTTAGTTAATACCGCATCATTATTAATAAGCATCATATAAATAAGATCGCGACTTTCATCAACCATTGGCTCATTAAACGTGAAGTCAGGGTCAATAATTTGTTCTTTTTGTTCTTCAATTAAACTTTCAATCCCTATTTTCTGAATACCTTCCCATTCAAACATTTTTCTTCTTGTTAATGTTTGCCCGATAAGTAGATAAATAATAAAACCAAAAAAAGGAACAAAGTACAAGACTAACAACCAAGCCCACGTTGATGTAGCGTCTTTTCGTTCAATAAAAATTAATACGATCGCTAAAAGAAGATTAACGATAAATAAAATAATTGCGAGTGCTGTTAGGACATCAAATTCAATCGTCATACACATACCTGCCATATTCGAATTTTTGAGTGCAAGCTAGAATCGTCCCGAGCGAATAATGGAGAAAATAATCCAAATAAACATTAGAATAGCAATGACAAATCCAATCTCAATTGCTGGAAGCTGTAATAAAATCGTTGGTTCGCTAGTAAGTGAAGCACCAACAATAATACCTACCATAATAATGCTAAAAGACATTAATACAATGGCAAACGAAACCTTATTGCTGACTTTATCAATTTTGTTTATTAATCGATCGACTTCTGGGACAGAAATTTCTACTTTTACTTTACCGTGCTGCACAGATTTCGATAACGCTCTTAGTTCTCGAGGGAGGTCCCTAATTAAATCAATAGAATCTACAACCTCATCTTTTAGAAGAGACGTTAATCTGCGTGGATCGTACCGTTCTTTGATCAATGTTTTTCCAAACGGTTCAATCAAGTCCATAATACGTAAATCAGGATCTAACGTTGAGACAATCCGTTCAACAGATAATAAGGATTTCCCGAGTATTGTTAAGTCGGAGGGGACTTTACATTGATGTTTGTTTGCAACAGCAAATAAATCTTGAACTGCTTCACCAAGGCTAATCTCACTGATGGGCAAATCATAATACCTGAGTCGTAATGCATCAAGGTCGTCCCTGAGTAACTCTTGATTGACATGATCTTGGACAATGTTTGTATTTTTTAATGCCTTTAATACTTTATCTGTATGTCGACTTTTTAGACCAATGACTAGTAATGCTAAATTTTGACGCATCTCAACCGAAAGTCGTCCCACCATCCCAAAATCTATAAGCGCAATTTTGCCATCACTTTTGACAAAGATATTCCCTGGGTGTGGATCGCCATGGAAAAACCCGTGAACAAAAATTTGCTGAACAAACCTTTAGCAAAATGTTCGGCTACTTGACTAAGGTTATATCCATCTTCTTCTTTTATTGAAGTGATTTTTGTACCTTCTACAAACGCGATAGTGATGATTCGTTTTGTTGAGAAGTCTTTATAGATCTCAGGTACCTCTACATACTGATCATCCTCAGATTGACGAAGGATTCGCTCCGTATTTTGCGCCTCTTCTCGGTAATTCATTTCCAATTTTAACGCTTCGGCAAATTCGTGAAATACATCAAGAAGATTAAATCGTTTTGCCCAGATTAATCTTTCTTCCGCTAGTCCAATTAGATCTTCTAGGATAGCTAAATCGGTTAGTACTAATTTTTCAATATGGGGACGCCTTACTTTTACAACTACTTTTTCTCCAGTGGGGAGCACAGCTTTATGTACTTGACCAATTGAAGCCGCTGCAATCGGCTCTTCTTCAAACTGTTTGAAAATATCAAGCAGAGGAGCACGTAGATCCTCTTCAATGATGGATTTTACTTCTTTAAACGGAAAAGGGGGGACATGATCTTGCAGCCTGCTTAATTCATTGATTAAATAGTCAGGGAAAATATCAGATCGAGTACTTGCCACTTGACCTAACTTGATGAATGTTGGCCCAAGCTCCTCCAAAAGTAAGCGCAATCTCTCAGCTGTGGAGCGGTAATAGTTTGGATCTTTCTTTTTTTTAGGTGTACGAACAAAATCCAATAAACCAAGGTCACGAACTAAATGGCCAAACCCATAGTGAAAGAGAGCTGTAAGTATATCTTGATATCGCTGAATGTAGCGTATTCGTTTTTTAATCATGTAAGGTCACCTCCAACCGCCAAACTAAACAGACAGAAACGCAAAGCGGCGGATCTATAGTAAGAACCGCCTTTAGGATGCTTGCATAATAATGCTGTCTCGTTAGTTATTTTGATTTGCTTGTTCTAGTTCTCTGATTCTGCGTTCAAGAGCAGTAATCTCTTCCTTAGTGGCGATGTTCATTGATGCAAGAACTTGTTTTACACGTTCTTGAACGATCCCATCAATTTGTTTCTGAGTTTGTGAACCTTTTTCAATCAGGTCCTCCACTAGGTTTTCGGATTCGGATCGTTTGATCTCGCCTTTTTTGACTAAGTCGTCTACCGCTTTTTCAATTTGTTCCTTGCTTGCAACGGCAGCACCTAAACCAAGTGAATAAACATTATTTAATATACTTCTGACCATACGCACATTCCTCCTGGTTGATTTCAAATGGTGACGAGATTTGTAAGCTATCTTCTCTTTATACTACCTTACTTTCATCGAAAATAAAATCATTAGCTTTTAGTGTGTCATTGCATGATTTAGGATTGCTGCATTTTTGAGTGAAGCTGAATATAAAGTCCATCAGCTTCAGTCCATTCTGCAAATAAAATATCTTTTGGGTCTGGTGTTCCTTGTCTAGTAATTTCCTCTAACAACCACTTTTCGCTAAGACCTACAGTCTCAATGTTTTTAGGTGATATTTCTCCGTCCAACACAAGCAACAAAGGTAAGGGAACAGTAGTCGGTTTGATATTTAATGACTGATTAGTAGGAGTATCATAGGCATGCTTTTTTAATATCGTTATCTTTCCATCTGTCTCAAGCACCCCATGTTCCACTTCCTTTAATGAAAAAGCCCCTTTATCACGAAGTAAATGCTGGAGTTGATTGAGGTCCAAGCTTGTTTTTTTTGAGTTCCTCATATTTCACTTTTCCTTTATAGATAACGATTGATGGACTACCTTCAAGGACTGATCTTGTTCTTCGGATTTTTTGTGTAAGTAGTTCAATTAAATAAATTAGAGCTCCCCAAATAGCAATTGCACAAAGAACTCTCATTAATCCAACTTCATCATCGTAGATCGCGTTCCCCACCAATTCTCCAACAACTAAAGCTGATACAAAGTCAAAGGGTGAGAGCTGTGACAATTGATTCTTGCCTAGTATTTTAGTTAGTAGTAATAATGCAAAAAAACCTACAACTAGTTCAATGGCAAGTGATCCGTACGTAGAGTTCATCCTAAGTCAAATCCTCTCTTATACTGACTGTTTATTAGTGTTGGCAAAAAAACAGTCACTATCCAAAGAATTAAAAAAGAGAATTTGTAATAAAAATGGTCGTTCTATCTCATCCTAAGTAAATCAATAGAAGCAATAAAAAGGCGAAGGGTGGATGTCATGAAGAGTCGTTCAATGTCCATAATGGTAGTTGTTTTACTTTTATTATCTGGTTGCGGGGGAGCGGATCAAGTCAAACCACTCTCATTTGAAGAGATAGAACCTGTAGAGAGACAAGCGGAAATAGACAGAGCAAAAGAAATCGTACTTGAAATGGAAGAAGTCATTGATGTGAAGGGTGTTCAATTTACTCATCTATTGTTTTTGGCACCAGAGGTTAAGCAATTCGACCGAATGAAGTTGAAGCATATAAGGCAAGACGCATTTAAACGAGTAAAGGATGAGTTCCCTAAGTCAAAGGTTCACGTATCGACGGATAAAAAAATCTACATGGAGTTAGAGAAGATTGAAGAGCAGTTATACAACGGAGATATTACAGCAGAAGATTTAAAGAAAAAATTAATGAAACTTGAAGAAGATATGAAAGGATAGATAATCAAATGGGCTCAAAAAAGCAACTGACACCAGAACAGCAGCAGTATCAGCAATTAGCAAAAAAACATGAGAAAAAAAGACCCGTCTTAATGAATTGTATTCGTGCGTTTCTAGTTGGTGGTTTTATTTGTATCATTGGTCAGGCTATTACAATATTTTTCTATACGTTTTTTGACTTCACGGAAAAAACAGCTGGAAATCCAACTGTTGCCGTTTTAATTTTAATTTCTACATTACTTACAGGCTTTGGTGTATATGATCGCTTTGCGCAGTTTTCTGGGGCCGGAACAGCGGTACCAGTAACTGGATTCGCTAACTCGATTGCCTCTGCTGCAATCGAACACCGTACAGAAGGTTATGTATTGGGCGTAGGCGGAAATATGTTTAAGCTAGCAGGTTCAGTTATTGTATTTGGAACGGTTGCTGCTTTTTTTGTAGCAATCATAAAAACGATCATTCAAGGAGGGCTCTAGATGCTAGTTGGTCAACAGAGCTGGGTATTTGAAAGTAAGCCTATTATTCGCTCTACAGGTGTGATTGGTGGACCGTTTGAAGCGAAGGGTCGTTTAGCAGATGAATTTGATATGACTCATGATAATTTGTGGATGGGGCAAGGCTCATATGAAAAGGCGCAAACGGTTTTAATTGAACAGGCGTGTGAGACAGCGATCCAAAAGAGCGGCTTAAATAAAGAGCAAATCCAATTTATGCTTTCAGGGGACCTAGTCAATCAGCTTACCCCATCAACATTTGCGGGACGTAGCTTAAAGATTCCTTATCTTGGCTTGTTTGGAGCATGCTCAACATCGATGGAAGGTTTGGCAATGGCTGCTTATTTGGTTCATACCAAAGGTGCAAATCATGTAGTGGCCGTCGCTTCGAGTCATAATGCAGCAACTGAAAAGCAGTTCCGTTATCCAACTGAGTATGGTGGACAGAAACCACCAACCTCACAATGGACCGTGACAGCAGCAGGTGCGGCCGTAGTGTCTAATGAGGGAAATGGACCTCGTGTTACCTCAGCAACCATTGGACGTATTGTTGATATGGGACTTTCTGATCCATTTAATATGGGTGGGGCAATGGCTCCGGCTGCTGTTGATACACTAGAGGCGCACTTTCGTGATACGAAAACGAGTCCAGAAGATTATGATCTAATTGTTAGTGGTGATCTAGGGGAGATTGGGCTAGCAATCGCTAAAGAATTATGTGAGCAAAAAGGAATACAGTTAAAAGAGAATCAATTTAAAGATTGTGGACTTATGATCTACCGAGAAGGTCAGCCGGTTCTTGCTGGAGCAAGTGGACCTGGATGTTCAGCTGTCGTTACATATGGACATCTATTAAATCGTATGAAACGAGGAGAACTGAAACGAATTCTTGTGATTGCGACGGGTGCCTTATTATCACCTCTATCGTTTCAGCAAAAAGAATCGATTCCATGTATTGCCCATGCTGTTTCTATCGAAGCTGCGGAGGTGAGAGCATGATTTTTCTTTGGGCTTTTCTTGTTGGAGGCTTAATCTGTGTGATTGGTCAGTTATTAATGGATGTATGTGGATTAACTCCTGCCCATACGATGTCTGCGTTAGTTGTGAGTGGAGCAGTCTTAAATGGATTTGGTATTTACGATCGTTTAATTGATTTTGCTGGTGCAGGTGTAACTGTACCTATTACAAGCTTTGGGAACTCATTAGTAACAGGAGCCATGAATGAAGTAGCTCAAAATGGTATTATTGGTGTGTTGACTGGAATATTTGAAGTCACAAGTGCAGGTATTTCAGCGGCCATTATATTTGGTTTTTTAGCTTCCCTTGTTTTTAAACCAAAAGGTTAATGTTGGATCGATTCATAGCGCCGATCCTCTGTATTATAGGCAAGGTGCAAATCGCAAGCTGAATTGATTGTACACAAGAAAATAGAAGTATAGGACTGTATACCCTTCTGGCTAAGTTTATCTAGGAGGGTTTTTCGATTTAGCTGTATGCTTTTTAAAATCTCCTCTTGAATAACTCCCTCTATGATGACTGGGTATGATAGTCCACCTGTCTTTTTAATGAGTCCTAAATCCTCCATAGCTGGTGTTTGTTTTGACGCTTTTTTATATAAGCTTAGTTCACCACTAGCTTCAATAATTCCAAGATGAACATCATTAATATCGAATACATCTTTTTCTCGCAACATTTCTAAGATGTTATCAAGAGAATAACGGATGCTTTTTAAGTTTTTAACTAATATTTCACCGTTTCTGATCACAACGGTTGGTTCAAATGTAATCCATTTTCCGAATTTTCTGTTGCTGATAGCGAGCCTTGAAACAAGAACTTGGAATAGGCAAATGCATATGATGGCAAATCCAGTAGGAAGGTGCTTCACGTTAGGATCTGCAATATCTGCACCTACAACTGAAGCAAGTGAAATAATAATGAGGAAATCAAAAATGGGTAGTTCACCTATTGACCGTTTTCCCATATACATCGTCATAGCGAGCAGTAATGGGAAAATGGTTACAATTCTCCCGAGTATTAGAGCTAAATTCTTTAGTTCCTCTAACATTTTTGGTAACTCTCCCTTTTTTACTAGCTAGTCTAAACAATAAGCACTTACTCTAAACAATTGAGCACTCGCTTCGTCATAAAAAAGGTTGTCCTGCATAGATATGGTGATAAGAAGTCAGGGGACAATCCTGCAAAACAGGAACGAGGCGAGGAGATAGATGATCAGGAAATTAATTCAACTGCTGGTCTGTGTAGTACTTATTGGCGGGATTTTCACATCTCAGGTCAGTTATGCCCAACCGAATATTGGCGTTTCAGCACAGGCAGCTGTCCTAATGGAACAATCTACTGGCAGAATTCTGTATGGGAAAAATGAACATGAACCGATGCGTATAGCAAGTATAACCAAAATCATGACGGCCATATTAGCCATTGAATCCGGCCAATTAAATGAAACAGTAACGGTTTCGGACCAAGCTTTTGGTACAGAAGGATCGTCCTTATATCTTCAAGCTGGGAAAAAGTTCGGTTAGATGATTTGGTTTATGGACTGATGATGCGCAGTGGAAACGATGCGGCTGTGGCCATTGCTGAACATGTTGGTGGCAGTCTAGACGGTTTTGTTTTATTAATGAATCAAAAAGCAGAAGAAATTGGAATGGATCATACTCTATTCGAAAATCCCCACGGTTTAGATGACCATGAAAATCATCGTTCAAGTGCCTATGATATGGCTCTACTTACACAGTACGCCATGATGAATGACACATTTAAAACGATCTCTGGAACAAGTGATTATCGGACAAAAGAAGGGCAAATTCGAGTCTTTCATAACAAAAATAAGCTGCTTACTCAACTATATAAGTATTCTACTGGTGGGAAAACGGGGTATACCAAATTAGCGCATCGTACATTGGTTTCCACAGCTAGTAAAAATGATCTGGATCTGATTGTAGTGACACTTGATGCTTCAAGTGATTGGGACGATCATATGAATTTATTTAACTGGGCTTTTGATCAAGTCAAACTCCAAGAGGTTGTGAAGGAAGGGGCCATTTCTGAAGTAGAGGATGAGTATTATAAGGGCCGGGTTTTCTCAAGGCAATCTTATTTTTATCCAATTCAAAAGAATGAATGGAATAAGCTAAATCAGGACATCACGTTACTGAAACCACCTGTTATGGATGAACAGATCGATGAACCGGTGGGGAAGCTTACCGTGAAAATTGATCAAAAAATAGTTGCTAGCGTTCCTTTATATTACGAACCGCCAACAGAGCAAGAAAAGCAATCGTTTTGGCAAAGACTGTTTGGTGTCATTTCCATTGTAGTGGGGGTCTCTCAAAATGATTAATAAAATATGGGTATCAATGTTTCTGATTGGTCTTTTATTTGCTGCTTGGAATGGAACAATGGACAAGGTGAACGCTGCTATATTTTCAGGGGCAAAAGAAGGTGTAGCCATTTGTTTAGGTTTAATTAGTATACTTGCATTTTGGTTAGGCTTAATGAAAATTGCAGAGGTCTCTGGTCTTTTGGGTTCATTTGCAAAGTTGTTGCGTCCAATTGCTACAAAAATCTTTCCTGAGGTACCGGCAAATCATCCTGCTATGGGATACATTTTAAGTAATGTGACCGCCAATATGTTTGGGTTAGGTAATGCTGCTACACCAATGGGAATTAAAGCGATGGAACAATTAAAGCAGCTTAATCAAAATCGCGACTCAGCTAGTAGGTCGATGGTAACGTTACTCGCTTTGAATACGGCATGTATTACGTTTATTCCAACAACCGTCATTTCGATCAGAATGAGTTATGGTTCTGCTTCTCCTACAGATATAGTGGGTCCGACAATTATGGCTTCTGCTTGTGCGTTTATGGGGGCGATTATCATTGACCGGCTGTTTTATGCTAGACAAATAAGAAAGCAAAGAAGAATATGAATTGGTTAACCGAGCTGTCGATCTGGTTTATCCCTTTTTTAATTGGCGGCATTTTAGTATATGGAACGATCAAAAAAGTACCCACTTATGAAACGTTTGTAGAGGGTGCCAAAGAAGGCTTCGGAATGGCCGTATCCATTATCCCTTATTTAGTTGGAATGATGGTTGCCATCTCCGTTTTTCGTGCCTCTGGCGCATTAGACTTTATTATGAGTTCTTTATCACCGTTTTTTTACGCCATTGGTGTACCAGCAGAAGTAGTTCCACTCGCTCTCTTACGCCCCATTTCCGGAACAGGTGCCCTTGCATTAATGAGTGATCTAATAGCTACTCACGGACCCGATTCCTTTATCGGACGCGTAGCCGCCACCATGCAAGGTAGTACGGACACTACTTTCTATATTTTGACAGTCTACTTCGGAGCAGTTGGAGTCAAAAAAATGGGCGACGCCTTAAAAGTCGGTCTACTTGCCGATGCAGTAGGTATCATAGCCTCCATTGTTATCATTACGATATTATTTCATGGATAAAACTGACATACACACCGCAGTGAGAAAGGTGGCCACTGAAAAAGTCAGCTAGAAATAAGCTCATGAGCACCGCACCAGGAGAAACATCCGCTACTGTTCTGATCAACCAAACGGAGAACGTTCCTTATTAAGGATAGTCGTCATTTGGGTCTGCCTCCAACAGGAGGAGATGGCAGGTGGAAATCCACTGGCACAGGCGGTTAGTTCCACGCCCGCCTGACGAGACTTGCCTGCATCCCAGGAGCAATAACGCTCTACCTACATTTCCTCACCACCCCGAGTCCTCCAAAAGAGGCTCTTTTTTTTTCGACAAATCTTGTTTATTGACGTACACAGCGTTATGATGGTACGTGAGGTGAAGGATAATGGAACGGTTACAAAAAGTGATAGCCCATGCAGGCATCGCATCACGACGCAAGGCAGAAGAATTAATCCTGCAAGGACGGGTGACAGTGAACGGAAAACCCGTGACTGAACTGGGCGTCAAAGTACAAGCAAATCGAGACAAAATTGAAGTTGATGGAGTGCCAATTGATAAAGAGGAACCTGTTTATTTCTTGTTGTACAAGCCAAGTGGCGTTATTTCAAGTGTCAGTGACGATCGAGATCGGACAGTTGTTACAGATTTTCTCCATGTTGAACAGCGTGTATTTCCTGTTGGACGACTAGACTATGAAACATCAGGACTAATCCTGCTAACAAATGACGGCGAATTCGCTAACTTATTAATGCACCCGCGTCATACCATTAATAAGGTCTATGTGGCAAAAGTAGAAGGTATCCCGAGTAAAGAAAGCCTGAAACAGCTTGAACGAGGTGTCATGCTTGAAGATGGAAAAACGGCTCCAGCTCAAGTCAAACTCATGACAGTTGATAAGAAAAAGAACACTGCCATTGTTCGATTAAGCATTCATGAAGGGCGTAATCGCCAAGTTCGTCGTATGTTTGAAGCAGTAGGACATCAAGTACGAAAGCTTAAGCGTGAAGAATATAGTTTCCTGACTTTAAAGGGAATGAACCCAGGTGATGTAAGACCACTTAAACCAATTGAAGTGAAACATTTACGCGAGTTGGCTGTCACGAAACCGTCATAAAACCAAAAGTACAGGCGCGTGTAGTGACGTTATACTAGAAACAGGCTGGTTATCTAGCCTGTTTTATCTAATCATATGATGATATTATACTTGGCGTTATGTAGGGTAGAGGAGGTAGCACCTTGAAAAGAAAACGGCTAATTATGAGAACGCTTATACTTACAGCAATTGCTGTGGCTGTTGCCTTGACTTTATATTTTAACTATTTTAAGGATCATAGTGTTGCTCAAGCTTGGAAACGCGACGATTGATTTTTCTTTAGAGGACCTAGCAGGTGACAAGCATCAGCTATCAGACTATGAAGGACAAGGTGTCATGCTTAATTTTTGGGGTACATACTGTGCACCATGTGAAAGAGAAATGCCTTATATGGAATCACTGTATCAAGAATACAGCAATAAAGGTGTAGAAATACTTGCTGTTAATGTAAATGAAGCACCACTTGCAGTTAATACATTTGTGAACCGTTATGATCTTAGTTTTCCAATTTTATTAGATAGAGGCATGGATGTAACCGGTGCATACGGAGTTCGTCCGCTTCCAACCACTATCCTCATAAATGAAAGCGGTATGATTACAAAGGTTCATCAAGGTGAAATGACAGAAACCATGATCGATGAATTTCTTGAATCCATTGTGCCAGAAGAGTAAGCGAGGTGTTGAAAATGGAAAACGTACGTTGTGAATGTGGACAATCAAATTCTGAAGGTACGCTAATCTGCCAAAGATGTGGGAAACCTCTTGAACAACAGGAAGCAGAAGCGTCATTACTAAATATGCGATATGAAGGAGCAGCACGTCGCTCCATAACCTATAGACGTACAATTATAGATAAGATCTGGGTGTTTTTTTCTTCTGTAAAAGTCGGGATATGGATATTAGTCATTCTTCTTTTGGCTTCAGCCTTAGGTAGTGTGTTTCCTCAGGAAGTATTTATTCCACCTGATCAGAATGCGTCTGTTTATTATAAACAAGAATATGGATTTTTAGGACAATTATATTACGATTTAGGGTTTCATAATTTATATGGTTCATGGTGGTACATGCTCCTGCTAGCTTCACTTGGAATCTCATTAATTATCGCAAGTCTAGATCGAGTTGTACCGTTGTATAAATCATTATCAAAACAACGTATTACTAGACATCCTATGTTTTTAAAAAAACAACGGGTCTTTTCAAAGACTGCTGCCGAATCATCAGAGCAAGACCACATGATTCAAGTGTTTAAAGCAAACCTAACAAAAAAGCATTACAAGATTAGAGAAGAAAATGGCAACCTGTTGGCCGAAAAAAATCGATTTGCTAGATGGGGACCATATGTAAACCATGTAGGCATAATTATTTTTCTTATTGGCTGTATGCTGCGATATTTTCCGGGAATGTATGTAGATGAAACGATGTGGGTACGAGAGGGAGAAGAAGCAAAAGTACCTGCAACCGATTCCACATTATACCTACACAATGAACAATTCTTTGTCGAATATTATGATGAGGCAGATCCAACTTTTCAGGATGCACTTGAACGAAATGGCGATCCAGTTGTCAAAACCTTTCAGACTGACGCCGTTTTATTAGAAACAGATGAAACAAACGTTATCGGGCTAGCTGGAGAGAAAAAAGAAGTAGCTAGACATGAGATTCGAGTGAATGAACCATTAACCTATGAAGGTTTATCCTTATATCAAACACAATATAAATTAAACGAACTTAATGAACTATCCTTTACGTTAGAAAATAAAGAGTCAGGTGAAACATATGGTCGAATGGATGTGGATTTGTTTGACCCTGAAGAAGTATATGAGCTTGAAGACGGTTATCGAGTAGAAGTAATGGGCTATTTTCCAGATTATTTTATGAATGATCAGAATCAGCCTGCTACTCGCTCTCGAGTGCCTGATAACCCGTATTTTTTCTTTAAGATGTTCACACCTGAGACACCTGAAGGAGAAGTGAGTTTTGTTGGTATACAAGATAATCGGGAGCCGCTTGGTGAGACCGAGTACAAGATGACATTTGTTGATGTTGTGATGAAAAACGTTAGTATTTTAACGGTTCGAAAAGATTATACCATTCCATTTTTAATCGTTGGTGCTTCTATTTTTATGATTGGTCTGATACAAGGAGCCTATTGGACTCACAGACGAATTTGGTTGCAAAAAGTAGAGGATGAATGGTGGATGGCTGGTCATACAAATAAAAGCTGGATTGCATTGCAGCGAGAGATGTCCTTTGTAACAGAAGGAACAGACCTTCAAAAACCAGTTGATCAATCAGAGAAAAAATCAACAGAGCAGAACCAATCTCAGGAGGGTTAATAATGGCGGCGACAAGTGGGACTTTAATGCTGATCGCCTTTTTTCTTTATCTCGCATCGACAATTGCATTTGCCGTTGCTGTAACAGGGAAAAAATGGCGAAACAAACAAGGGGAAATGAAAGGGAATCAATGGGGACGTTTTGGCTTTATTTTTAGTATTCTCGCATCCATTTGCTCTTTAGGATACTTTGTTATCCGTTGGACCGTTGCGGGACACCCGCCCGTAAGTAATATGTTTGAATATATGACGTTCCTTGGTATTGCCATGGGACTAGCCTTTATTTTAATATTTAGCCTCTACAGAAATAATGTCATTGGCATGTTTACAATGCCAACCGTGATGCTTTTAATTGCGTATGCTTCGTTGTTTCCAAGAGAAGTTGCACCGCTTATTCCGGCTCTACAAAGTAACTGGTTAAAGATTCACGTCATTACCACTGCACTTGGTCAAGGCATCTTAGCCATTGGTTTTGCTGCTGGACTTGTATATCTTATTCGCACAATTGACTATACAAAACCAGGATTAAAAACAGCAGCACTTGAATGGATTATGTATGCGATTACTAGTTTAATTGGTTATATTGGTGTTGGCTATCTTTTTAGAATGTTTAATTACGAAGCGATTTTTACTTACATAAATGAACTAGATGTAGAAGCAGAAATGACTTATACGTTACCTGCATTAGTTGGTCCAAACGAAGGGCAGCTGCTAACAGATGGTCGAATGGATCCTTTATTTAATGTGTGGGCATCTATCCGAAGTGATGACTTAAATACGGTCATTTGGTCGTTTATTTCAGGAGCGGTTGTCTATTTCCTATTGCGCATTGTATTGCGTAAACGAATTGGACATGCGATCCAACCGTTATTAAAGTCGGTTAATCCTGAACAAGTTGATGAAGTCAGCTATCGTGCGATTGCCATTGGCTTCCCTGTGTTTGCATTAGGTGGCCTTGTTTTTGCGATGATTTGGGCGCAAATTGCCTGGACGAGATTTTGGGGTTGGGACCCTAAAGAAGTATGGGCATTAATTACGTTCTTATTTTATGCGGTATATTTACATTTACGATTATCAAATGGATGGCACGGAGAGAAATCAGCATGGCTATGTGTAATCGGATTTGCCATTATTATGTTTAACCTTGTTTTTGTAAACTTGGTGATAGTTGGTCTACATTCTTACGCTTAGGACCACATCAAGTGACTGAAATATCGTAGACATGGTACACTACAGGGTATAGATCTTGTAAGTACTTGAAGGAGGCCCAAGCCTTATGGAACAACATGAAGCCAATATATTAGTAGTAGATGATGAAGAAAGAATCAGACGTTTATTACGCATGTACTTAGAACGAGAGAATTATATTATTGAAGAAGCCGTAAATGGTCAGCAGGCGTTAGAAATGGCTCTGGAATCGGAGTATGACCTCATTCTGTTGGATGTTATGATGCCTGAAATGGATGGCGTTGAAATGTGTCAAGAACTGCGCAAAACAAAAGCAACTCCAGTTATGATGCTGACAGCAAAAGGGGAAGAGGGAAATCGAGTCCAAGGATTTGAAGTGGGTGCTGATGATTATATCGTTAAACCCTTTAGTCCTAGAGAAGTTGTGCTACGAGTAAAAGCATTACTTAGAAGATCATCAACAACTAAGTTTTTGCAAACCGATGTACAAACAAAAGATTTACTCGTTTTTAACCAATTAACCATTGATAATGATGCACATAGAGTGAGCGTTGATGGACAAGATATTGGCTTAACCCCTAAGGAGTATGAGTTATTGTATTATTTGGCTCAATCACCGGATAAGGTGTTTTCACGTGAGCAGTTATTAAAAGACGTATGGAATTATGAGTTTTTTGGTGATCTACGTACAGTTGATACGCATATTAAAAGGCTTAGAGAAAAATTAAATCGAGTATCTGAAGAAACGGCTGCTATGATTGCGACCGTGTGGGGTGTAGGCTATAAATTCGAGGCAGTGAGAGCCTAATGCTGTGGCAAAGTGTAGTTGGAAAGCTTTGGTTTACCATTTTACTTCTGGTATCCGCGGTTCTGGCTATCTTAATGGTTCTGTTGCTTCAGTCACTAGAGCAGTTTAACTTAAAAGAAGCAGAAACTCAGCTGCAAAAACACACGGCAATGGTTGCATCGATTTATGAGGAACAAGGAGATGTTCCTGAGGGTAGGGAAATGATTAGTAATTATGGGGCTAATTTTGATACAAATATCGCTATTTTTGAAGAAGGACAAAAGGTTTGGGGTTCTGAGAATCACCTAGAAGTAATGCTGCCACCATCAATCTTTAGTGAAGATGAAGATCTAAATAAAGTTTTCCGAGACGGTGAAGTGGTCGTTAAAGAAGGTGATTTCTCGTTGCCATCTTCTGATAATGCTGAGATTATGGTTGTTGGAGTTCCCCTTGCTGATCGTTCTGGCGGTGTTTTTATGTATCAAACGTTATCTGCCTTTGAGCAAACGTCTAACGAAACAAGAAGGCTTGTTTATTTGTCTGCAGGTATCGCCATTATCCTTACGACGATTTTTGCTTTTTTCTTATCGTCAAGAGTTACAGCTCCTTTACGCAAGATGCGTCAGGCCGCATTAGAAGTAGCAGAAGGTAATTTCCAAACAAAAGTGCCGATTCTGACACATGATGAAATCGGACAACTTGCCATAGCCTTTAACAGAATGAGACGAGAGCTCAACCGAAATATCGCCGCTCTGAATCAAGAAAAAGAACAGCTTGCTAGGATTCTAAGCAGTATGGCAGATGGTGTTATGACCTTTAACCGTAAAGGCGAAGTTGTCGTTATGAATCCTCCTGCTGAACGTTTCTTTGAAGATTGGCGTTATGAGATGGAGTTCAACACAACCGAGGCGGGCAATCTTCCTCAAGAAATGAATGAACTCTTTCTTAAAGTTGTGGAAGAAGAACATGAAGAGCTGATTGAAATCGTTGTACAAGGTAGAAGTTGGGCTATTCTGATGGCACCTCTATATGATCAAGAGGATGTTAGAGGTACGGTTGCGGTTATCCGCGATATGACTGAAGAACGGCTACACGACAAGCTTAGAAAAGATTTCATCGCAAATGTTTCTCATGAACTGCGTACACCGATCTCCCTGTTACAGGGTTATAGTGAAGCAATCGTAGACGATGTTGCTGGGACAGAAGAAGATCAAAAAGAGATTGCTAAAATTATCTATGATGAATCACTTCGTATGGGCAGATTAGTAAATGAACTACTTGATTTAGCGCGGATGGAAGCAGGGCACACAGAACTAAACAAATCAAATGTTAACATTGAAGATTTTTGTGGACGTGTGATTCGTAAATTCCATGGATATGCAAAGGATGACGGGTTAACGTTATCAACAAATACAGTTGGAGCAAATCCTGAATTATTTATAGATGTCGATCGTATGGAACAAGTACTTACTAACCTTCTCCACAATGCGATTAGGCATACGGAACAAGGTGGTACGGTCGCTCTAAACGTTCGTTTACATGCAGATTCTGTCGAGATGGATGTGACGGATACGGGCAGTGGAATAAAAGAAGAGGATCTACCCTTTGTTTTTGAACGTTTTTATAAAGGGGATAAAGCCCGCACAAGAGGACGTTCTGGCACAGGACTTGGCTTAGCTATTGCTAAAAATATCATCGAAGCACACAAAGGAGAGCTATCTGTTCATAGTAGAATGAACAAAGGCACAACGTTTTCGATTGTTCTGCCACGAAAATCAGTCTTTCCTAGCGAAAATTAAAGAAAAATATTGTTTCATACGTAACAGGTGGAGGTTTGGGTTAGATTGAAAAGAAAGATTTTTATCAATGCACTTGTTGTTATCTGTAGTGTTTTAATGATTTCAGGCTGCCAGGATATGCCTGAACAAGAAAGTAATAATGATCAGAGTACAGATGCTACTATATCTGAACACGAAACAAGTTATCCAATAGAACGAACAGATGCTAATGAGCGAAACGTTGTCATTGAGCAAGAACCACAATCAATTGTATCCCTTATTCCAAGCAATACTGAAATTGTCTATGCACTTGGAGCTGGTGATCGAATGGTGGGACGCTCTGAATTTGATGATTATCCTGAAGAAGTTTTGGATATTCAAAGTATTGGTGGCATGGAATTTGATGTAGAGCAAATCATTGAGCTTGAACCAGATATCATACTCGCACATGAATCTGGATCAACTCAGGCAGAACATGCATTTGAACAGCTTGAAAAAGCAGGATATCCCGTTTTTGTTGTTGAGGATGCACAAACAATTGACGCAGTATATGAATCAATTGAAGAAATTGCTGAGCTACTTAATCGACAGACTGAAGCAGAACAGATCATCGAGCAGATGACTACATCATTTGCACAACTAGAGGATATAACAGAAAAAGACTCGGATGAGCAACACTCCGTGTGGGTAGAAATCTCCCCGCAGCCTATTTATGTTGCTGGTAAAGAAACATTTATCGATGAATTATTGCGAGTATCTCATGCGACAAATGCTGCTGAGGACCAAACAGGTTGGGTTGAGATTAGTGAAGAAATTGGAGTGACGTATGATCCTGATGTGATTATTTCCACATATGGTGGAGCTGAATCAATAAGTGAAAAACCGGCGTGGCAGCGTGTTTCTGCTATTCAAAAGGATCGTGTATTTGACATTGATCCAAACCTTGTGAGCCGTCCTGGACCACGATTGGTTGAAGGCGCGTGGCAGCTGGCTGAATTAATCTACCCAGAGGATTTTTAGTATAAGGCTTTTTGACCTGATATAAGGTTAAAAAGCCTTTTTTCCTATAAAATATGAGGAGTGATAAAGATGAAAATCTACACAAAACAAGGCGATACAGGAACAACGTCAATTGTTGGTGGGAGAGTACCAAAACATGACATACAAGTTGAGGTAATCGGAATAATGGATGAATTAAATAGCTATACTGGGCTTGCGATGACAGAAGTAAAGGATCAAGAACTTTATCATGAATTGCTAACCATTCAGCATGAATTATTTGATTGTGGTAGTGATCTTTCCTTTGTCGAATCAAAAAAAGACGTACATTATAAAGTGACGCCTGAGATGACAGAGTGGTTAGAAACTAGAATCGATCACTGGATGTCTATGACACCACCAATTAAACGATTTATCCTTCCTGGAGGCACAAAGGCAGCGGCGTCGTTGCATGTTTGTAGAACGATTACTCGAAAAGCGGAGCGAATGCTGTCAAAGCTACAAGAAGATAAAGGTGGAGTACCAGAGCCTGTACAACGTTATCTTAATCGATTATCCGATTATTTTTTTGCGATAGCTAGAGTAGCAAATCATCTAGAATCAACTACAGATGTTGAATATATTCGTGGAAAAGATGTATTTACGTTCTCTAACGAAGAAAAGAATAAGTAGCTTTCACTCATTAAATTCTCCCCCCTAACATACCTATAGCTGAGGGGGAGAAATAAAATGTATAAATCGTATGTGCTCATGACGGTATGGATCATGTCGATTAGTGTATTAATCGCATGTCAATCAGATCCTGCTCAAATCAGCAAACCACTACCAAAAAGAGAAAATTATGAACGAACTACTAAAGAGCGACTCGTATGGGATCAGCTGGAGTTAATTGATCACAAACAACAAACGGAAACTATTCAATTATCTGACCTTGGTTTTTCAGAAACAGATCTGTCCACAGAATTAGACTCAGAAACGGTTACAGCCTTTGCTTCAGAGTTAGCAGCCGACATAGATACACCTATGAGGAATCCAAGTTTCAATGAAAAAGGTGAGGAGATCAAAGGAGAAAATCGTGTCATTTTGGCTGAAGATGAATTGATAAACCAACTTTATTCTCTTACACCTCGAAACAAGAAGCTCCAATTACCCATTTATGAAACAGAACCAACAGTCACTAAGGAACAGCTTAACGGAATAGATGAGTTTGAGCGAGCAAGCTTTCGTACATATTTTGATTCATCGGTAAACGGGCGGGTGAACAATATTCAACAATCCGCAGACGCAATCAATCATTATGTACTTGGTCCAGGTGATCAATTTTCATTTAATAAAGTAGTAGGGGAACGGACAAAAGAACGTGGATATGAAGAGGCATTAGAAATTGTAAACAAGGAATTTGTTTTAGGAATTGGTGGGGGCATTTGCCAAACTTCATCAACGTTGTTTAATGCAATTGAAGCAGCTGGTTTAGATATTGTGCACAGATATACACATTCAAGAGAAGTCGGTTATGTTCCAGCAGGAAGAGATGCAACTGTTTCTTGGGGAGGACCTGATTTTGTTTTCCAGAACTCATTAGAGCAACCAGTTATGATACGAACAGAAGTTAATCAAGGTGAACTAGTCGTAAAAGTATTGTCACATACTCCATAACGCAAAGGATTGGGAGGCTTACATGGTTGATTATATAAGAAGAGTTTGTATAGCTCTTGTATTGGCTTTTTTTATTGGTGTATTATTTTTGGGGGCACAAACGGTAAACGCCAAAGAACTAGAGACGCAGGATAGCCAAATAGTGAGCCAACTGGCTTTTTCTTATGATAAACTGTATATATAGACTGTGATTTAAGAAAGGTTTTCGTTCCATGACAGATGAACGTTTAAAAGCTGAACTACTTTCGTGGTTTAATCAGCAAATGGATTTATCGAGTGCGCAAGTTGATATTGTGGATGGCTTTGTTTTTATGCTTAAAAAAATTGGTTCACAGTCAAACCTGAGAATTGTGGGGAGCTCAACGCTACATCCGAGGTTTTGGAAGGCTCACTACCGGGCATTTGGCTATCGGCTACGTACAAAAGCAGATCAGCACGCGGCTAAACAAATGCACGAATTCTATATACGAGTGGCACTAACTGACGGTTTTATTTCTTTTGAAGAAAAAAAGGTGAGTGTAACTGCAAAAGGAATCGAGTATTTATCGCAACAAAAAGAACAACAGCTTGAGCAAATCTTAACCCATATCTGGTAATGAATAGACCCGTTAAAGAAGCGCAAACTAATCCAATCAAATAACAAAAGGACTAATAAAAAAGTTCTATTGTTTGGTTGGGGGTACACATAGTATGGATACCGCAGTTTTACTTGAATACGCATGGGTACTATTAGTTTTGATTGGTCTTGAAGGGGTACTCGCGGCTGATAATGCTGTTGTATTAGCAATGGTTATAAGGCATTTGCCTGAAGAACAACGCAAAAAAGCATTGTTTTACGGATTGGCGGGTGCGTTTGTTTTCAGGTTTGCGTCGTTATTCCTCATTTCGTACCTTATTGATGTTTGGCAAATTCAGGCGATCGGTGCAATCTATCTTCTATATTTGTCCTTGCATTATATTTGGAGGAAATTTATTTTACACAAAACAAAATCGGCAAAGTCAGTAAAAGCACCAGCTAGCTTTTGGAAAACTGTTTTAAAAGTAGAGTTAGCCGATTTTGCATTTGCTGTGGATTCTATTTTAGCAGCTGTCGCTTTGGCAATGACCTTACCTGAGACTGCGCTACCTACAATTGGCCAAATGGATGGCGGGCAGTTTATTGTGGTGCTATTAGGTGGAATTGTTGGGATTGTAATCATGAGATTTGCTGCGAGTAAGTTTGTCAGCTTACTTGAAAAACGGCCAAACTTGGAAACGGGTGCTTATATTATTGTAGGTTGGGTCGGGGTTAAACTCGCAGTTTTTACAATAAGTCATCCGGACCTCGGAATCCTTCCAGAACATTTTCCTGAGTCTACACCATGGAAGCTCATATTTTGGAGTGTATTAGTTTTAATCATAATTATAAGCTGGATCGCATCAGGCAAGGGGAAGAAGCCGGAACAGGAACACTCGATAACATAGACAAATTAAAAAGGCGAACAATCCTTAGGAAGGATCGTTCGCCTTTTTGTTTTATAGAGATTGTTTAGATCATGATACTCTCAATTGTAATAAGACGAGTCTAATTTATAACAGTAACTTCGTTTTTCACGGGCTCCTATATTAACATTCAATTGTTTCTGCAAATTGGATTTCATCAATTTGAAGTAGACCGTCAATGACTTCTTGGTTAACCAGTTTATCGACGGTTACTAGCATAATGGCTTGCCCGCCTTCTTCTTGTCTTCCGACTTGCATCGTAGCAATGTTGACATCGTGTGTTGCCAAGAGTTGCCCCATTTTTCCGATTACACCTGGTTTATCATTATGCTGGATATAAAGGATATGACCTTCAGGAACAAAGTCAACTGAAAATCCATTCATATTCACAATTCTAGCTCCATATTCCTTAACATATGTTCCTTGAATGGAAAATGAACGATCTTCTCCTTTCACAACAGCATGAATAAGGTTCGCATATCCGTATGAATCTGATACGTGTTTTTCCCCAAAACTGATGCCACGTTCTTTAGCAATTAAAGATGCATTGACGTCATTTACTGCTGCGTCTACTCTTGGCTGAAGGAAACCAGCCATTAAGCTCCGGGTTGTAATTGTGGTTTCAAAGTCAGCAACATTTCCACTGTAATGGACATCGATCTCTTGAACAGGTGTGCGCATAACTTGTGAAAGAATGTTCCCCATTTTTTTTGTTAATTGATAATATGGTTTTACTTTCTCATATACTTCTTTTGAGAGAGTAGGTAAATTGATGGAATTTGTTGCAGGTGATCCTTGAAGAAAATGAAGCACTTCTTCAGAAACCTGTGATGCTACGTTTAATTGAGCCTCTTTTGTAGAAGCTGCGATATGTGGTGTAGCTATAACATTGTCGTAATCAAGAAGGTCCCGATCCGTTGCTGGTTCTTCAACAAATACATCAAGTGCAGCACCAGCTACATGTCCAGTTCCGAGATAGTGTTTTAGTGCTTGTTCATCGATGATACCGCCGCGAGCACAGTTAATTAAAAAGACACCAGGTTTAGTTTTGGCTATATTTTCCATACCTAAAAGTCCTTTTGTTTCTTTTGTAAGCGGAGTGTGAACAGTAATAATATCAGCCACAGCTAATACGTCTTCTACAGAACCAAGTTCCACACCTAACTTTTCAGCACGGTCTTTTGTTAAAAATGGATCAAACACTAGAAGTTTCATCTCAAACGCTTTTGCTCTTTGTGCAATTTGAGTACCAATTCGTCCAAAGCCGATAATACCTAATGTTTTTAGACGAAGTTCAGAGCCTTGATATTTGCTACGATTCCACTGGCCAGCTTTAATTGATGCATTTGCCTGAGGGATGTTTCTAAGTAATGAACTCATCATCGCAAACGTATGCTCTGCTGTCGAAATCGTGTTACCGTCTGGAGCATTTACAACAACAACACCGTGTTTAGTTGCGGCGTCAAGATCTATATTGTCAACTCCAACACCAGCCTTGCAACTATTTTTAAGTTAGGCATTTTCACTAACAAATCTTCAGTAACAGTGGTTGCGCTTCGAACAAGTAATGCGTCAAATCTCGATAAGTCATCCACTTCGTCTACATTCTGCTGCACACACTCAACTAGATTGCTTTCGAGCAAGGGCTGTAAGCCTTCTTTGCTCATTGAGTCAGATACTAAAATGTGATAAACACCGGTTGCATTCTTTTCATTTGTTGTCTCTGCTACCACTTGCTGTTCCATTCTCTTGTCCACTCCCTTTAAGATACTGTAATGCTTTGTCGCGGCGCTGTGAAAGCGTCAAACTATCAAAAAAACTCCGCCCCTCACAACAATTTGTCGTGAGGGGCGGAAGTCCGCGGTACCACCCTCATGATATGAACATGAATGTCCAACTCTACTGGAGAATTTCTCCAAAGACGATAACGGGTTAACCCGAATACACCTACTAAAAGTTCAATGTATTAACTCGGAAGGGCTATCCAAAAAGGCTCTTACTGACTTTCACCAACCGTCAGCTCTCTAAAAAGAGATTCTTTTTTTCATTCTTCCTCAATGTTTTTATTCATATGAATGATTAAAAGTTCTAATTGTAAGATAACTTATCACACTCGAACTGTAGCTGTCAACAGACCAAATGTCTAGAATAAACGTAATAAATATAGACAAAAGGAGTGAACGTAAATGGTAACATACACAGTACGTAAGGGTGATACTGTTTCATTAATTGCCTATAAACACCGTATTCGTCCTATTGATTTAGTCATGCATAACCCAATGATTCGATTTGAACTGGATTATGTGGTTCCTGGACAAAACATTACGCTTCCAGAACATGCACCATCTAATAGTAAACTTACCGAAGAAGAAGATTTATTATGTGAGTTTGGTTTACAGCAGCTTGAGGAAGACCGCTTAAGCATTGAACAATTAGGTATTAAAGCGTCTGTCATCGGTTTTTCTGTCATGGGGCAGCCTATTTATGCGTGGACGATTGGAACAGGAAAGAAAAAGTGTTTTTATTCAGGTGGTTGGCATGCAAACGAATGGCATACATCAAAATTTTTAAGTCGTTTTCTACTTCAGTGTGTTCAAAAATGTGTAACTTCGGATCATTGGCATGGATATTCCCTCGTAGAGATCTTTAAGAATATTCAACTGCATATTGTTCCAATGGTTAATCCAGATGGAATTGATTTAGTTTTGCAGGGTGTGTATGAAGATCACCCATATAAAAAGCAAATAGTCGAGATCAATCAAGGAATGTCTAGATTTAATCATTGGTCTGCTAATATACGTGGAGTCGACTTAAATCATCAGTGGCCAGGGTGGGAAAAGGAGGCACAAGGCAGTCCGACTAAGCCTTGGCCACGACATTATGGCGGTCCTCATCCTTTATCAGAACCAGAATCGATTGCTATTTTTCAATATGTAAAAAAAATAAAACCAGATTATGTGTTGGCCTTTCACTCGCAGGGGCAGGTTATATACTGGGGATACCGAAATCTCGAACCACCGGAAAGTAAGGAAATGGTGAATAAGCTTTGCCAAGCAAGCTCATACTCAGCCATTCACACAGCTGAAAGTGATGCAGGATTTAAGGATTGGTTTATAAAGGACACCCGTAAATCAGGCTTCACAATTGAGGTGGGTACAGGCACGAACCCTCTCCCTGCACAATCATTTACAGAAATATGGACAAATAACGTCACACTTGCTTTAAAAGGATTAACTCTTTAAACAAAATAAAAAAGGCTTCCCCAAGAGGGGATAGCCTTTTTTTCTATTCGTACTTTAGTGCATCTCCATCAAATGATTCATCTGCAACTTTAATGGATTCAGTTGGACAACCTTCGTGAGCGTCAATCAAATCTTCTTCTAATTCTTCCGGAACCGCAGTTGTTCCAGCATTATCATCGAGAATGACAAATGCAATGCCTTCATCATCATAATCGTAAATATCTGGAGCTGCAGCACCACAGGCGCCACAAGCGATACAGGTATCTTTATCTACAATTGTATATTTAGCCATTTAAATAAACCTCCATTTCAAGCGAACTATCCTATCTAGACTGTATGTCGTTCATAGGGAGTGTATTTTCTTTATCTATTGTAAAGTCTACCCGTTATTTTTTCAACTGAATCCGATTAAGAAATAAGAGAAACCATTGAAAAGACAAGAATATCCTCGAAATTACTACTATTTTCACTATCACTTTAAGAAATTTGGTACAATAGTAAGAATAGGTTTTAGCAAAATGGGGGACCAAAGATGAAAGAAGAGTTGCTTCTGACAGTCTTACACGCATTCAAAGGAGAGCGGACAATATATGGTGCGCTCCATATTTTGCAAGGGACAAAATCAGCCCAGGCTATTCAAGACTGTCACTTTTTTTCACTGTTTTCCTATTATCATCTGTTTCCTAAGATAACGAGAGCAGAAGTAGAAAGCTTAGTTAAACGGCTTGAAGAAAAAGGCCTACTAAACGTAACAGAGGACGATCGGGCACAGCTGACAAATAAGGGTATAAATCACACTCTACAATTTTTACAACGTCATCCATTTCTTAAACAACTAAATGGTTGGAAGTACCTTCGGCTAACAGAGTCTTTTTGGCTTCGACTTACACTACTTATCCAAACATTTACTCATCTTAAAGTAGGGCATACTCAATTTATTCCGCTGACATCAAATAAAGAAATTCAAGTATGGGTAAAAAAACAAGTGCGAAACCAACACGAACAAGTTGACCTAGTTTTAGAAAATGTATACTCAGATATTGCTGGATTTTTGCATACGTGTACGGAAAAACAAGCTCAAACCTTTGTGATGCAGCTTAGTTCACCAGTCCAAATTGGTCTGACTCTTTTTCAAACAGCTGCAAAACTCAATTTGGAGTCTGATCATATCACGATATTGCATAAGGCTACTTTACATAAACTATTTGATGCGTTACATGAAGGTGCCTTTCCCGCTCTTTATCCGTGTATGGACGGAATAGAGAAACAGTATTTCACCACTGAAACAGCGGCAAAAACAGCACATTTAATTAAACAGGGATTAACCATTGAGCAAGTTGTTCGTAAGAGAGAATTAAAGCGGAGCACAATTGAAGATCACCTTGTTGAGCTTGCTCTCTACGACTCTTCATTTTCTATTAAACCGTATCTAACCGCTGATGATTACCACACGATTGTGAAGGTATCTAAAAATCTTGATACGTTTAAATTAAAACAACTAAGAACTCACCTAGGTGATCAGTTCAGTTATTTTAAGATTCGGTTAGCACTCACTCGAAAGGATTCCTCCTATGGACCTTCATAAGGAACTAAAACATTGGTTTGGATACTCAGAATTTAGAATGGGGCAGAAGGACATTATTGAATCGTTATTAAAAGGTCAAGATGTTCTCGCGATGCTTCCGACTGGAACAGGGAAGTCGATTTGCTATCAGCTACCAGGATTTTTATCAAACGGCTTAACAATTGTTGTATCGCCGCTACTTTCTTTAATGCAGGATCAAGTCCAGGAATTAAAAAGTAATGGATTAAAACAAATAGCTGCACTCAACAGTATGGTTTCGAATGAAGAGCGTCAGTTTGTTTTAAATCATCTTCACGATTATCGGCTCCTTTATCTTTCTCCAGAAATGCTTCAATCTGAGTATGTGTTGTCGAAACTCAAACAAACAAAAGTCAGTTTTTTTATAGTGGATGAAGCTCACTGTATTTCTCATTGGGGGAAGTCATTTAGAACGGATTATCGTAAGTTGGCGCCTGTCAGAAGAGCTCTAGCTAATCCACCTTGCCTCGCGATTACAGCAACGGCAACAGAGGTGGTCAGAGATGATATTCGAGAACAACTACAGCTGAATAATGTTCAAAGTTATATATACAGTGTAGATCGACCAACGATTGCACTTGATATCAAAGAAACAAGTTCAAATAGTACGAAGCTAAAAGAACTGAATGAGTATGTACGTTCCTTAGAGGGGCCAGGTTTAATTTATTTTCAAACTCGCAAGTGGGCTGAAGCAGCGTCGAGCTATCTTCAACAACAAGGTCACGCAAATGTAAGCTATTACCATGGAGGTATGGTGCATGAAGATCGACTATTAATTCAGCAGCAGTTTATGAAAGATCAGTTAGATCTTATTTGTTGTACTAGTGCGTTTGGTATGGGGGTTAACAAGTCAAACATCCGTTATGTCATTCATTTTCAGCCCCCACTTGATCTAGAATCGTTTCTTCAAGAGATTGGCCGTGCTGGACGTGATGGTGAAAATAGTCTTTCCTTGCTTTTATATAGCGCTGAAGACCGTCAAATGGCTAAAACAATGATTAAAAAAGATCTTCTTGATAAAAGTCAATTGATACACATCCTCTCTGCATTATCAACTGGTGGTAAGTTGACCTATGCGGAAGAAAAGTTAATTTATTTACCTGTAAATTGTTCAGATACAGCTTATTCCGTATTACGTTATCAGCTTGAAATGGAAAACTACGTGATACGTGATCAATGGCAATCGTTTGATGTTCAGACGGTCTATCCAAAAATAGAAAAAGCACTTACTGAATATGGTCAGGTATTAGAGCAGAGATTGAACAAAATTTGGGAGTGGATTGAGTCCAATAGCTGCAAGCGACAACAGATCCTTCGTTATTTTGATGAGATTATGCAGAGTAGACCAGATGCATGCTGTTCTTATTGTGGCTTAGATCGTCTAGAATTAACAAATTCTAAGGTGCACAATCAACAAGCTTCTTCTTTTGAATGGGTAGATCACCTAAATTATGTTTTTCTTAAAGGACACCAACAATGAACGAAAAACGAAGTACAATTGAGAATATGCCAACTAACATTCTTTATTTAAATGCGTATCTGACTCAGCTGTTTCTGCTATGCGTGTCGGGTATCCTTATTTGGTTGTTTTATGATTCAGTAGCAAATGTCTTTTTAATCCGTATGTTTGATGTAAGTCAGGCTATGATTTTAGGCAGTGCTTTTGCTATTGGTATCATGGTGTGTGAGTGGATTTTAATGAAACGTGTAAGCAAGGACGCACTTGATGATGGTGGGATTAACAAACGTTTATTAGGTCAGATGTCGTTGATTCATATGGTATTCTTTTGTTTATTTGTGAGTATTGTAGAAGAGCTATTATTTCGAGCTGTACTTCAATCTCTAATTGGGTTAATTGGAGCAAGTCTTTTGTTTGCAATCGTTCATGTACGATATGTAACAAAACCAATTTTATTTAGTGTCATGATTGCAGTGAGTTTTAGCCTTGGTCTACTTTTTCATTGGACTAATAATATACTAGCGCCAATTACAGCACATTTTTTGATTAATTTTATATCGGGTTTGTATATTAAATTTTCTAATAAGCCACATTTGGAAGGGTGATTTACTTGAGTTCAGCAGAAAAAAAAACACGGTCAACACATTTTGATGATCAGGAGACTGCATCACTTCCGCCTCGTGGTGAGGTTGGACAGCGCAAGAGACAACGACGGAAAAAAGCATCCGCATTCCCGTTAGCTAAGATCTTGTTAATTTTATTTTTATTACTTGTTGGGTTAATGATCTTTTTTGGTCCTCGATTGTTCTAAGTTGTAAGTAGGCTCATAAAATGAGTCTAAAAGGGGACAACATATATGAGCGTTCATCTTGAATTAAAGGACAACCCCGTTGCAAAAGTGATGATCGATGAATTAATCGTTCGTAAAAAAAAGCTTGATACTATGGAGAAACTAAAAACCAGAACCTCTATTAGTGTTATCGTTGTCAGTGTAGCATTATTATTATTCGGATTTAATTGGACTGGATATGGAGTATTGGGATTGCCTTTTTCAATAAATGGTTCATTTGGTATTATCCTTTTTTTGTGTTCGGCGCTTGGCGTTGCAAGGTTACTTCACTTAAACAAAAAAACAGATAAGGCAGATCAAGAGTTTGAAGAGTTAAGAGAAGAATTTATTCAACGCTCAGAAGACTTTTGGAAAGAAGACCATCAGTGGAAAAAAAGAGAATTCACCTTCAATCAATTATTAAAAAAATATGATATTAACGTATTTTATCGATAACAGGGGTGATCTAGTAAATCGGCTTTGACAAGCGCTTAATAGATCAGCTAAACTAGATGTAAGATGATGTTAGGGAGTGATCAATTATGTCAATGGGTCAATTTTTGGCAGTTCTTGGTTTTGGGGGACTAGCGGTTATACTTGCACTATTCATGGCTATTGGTTTATTGAAACTGTCACAGAAAACAGATTAACCAGGTTGATACTCTAAAGCAGGGTATCAGCTTTTTTTCATATATTCTTGTAAATCACCTGAGGAGGAATACATAAATGAGTACAATATTTAAACGCTTAGAAGAGTTATATCCAGAGATGGTTGATATCAGAAGGAAACTACATGCTGAACCTGAACTTTCTTTTCATGAAGTGAAAACACCGGCATTTATTGCTAACTATCTAGAGGATCTTGGGGTCGAGGTAAAACGGGGTGTTGGTGGTCGAGGTGTAGTTGGTTATATAAAAGGCGAATTGCCAGGTAAAACCGTAGCATTACGCGCAGACTTTGATGCACTACCTATTCATGAAGACACTGGATTAGACTTTTCATCTAATGTGCCTGGTGTGATGCATGCTTGTGGACATGATGGTCATACTGCCACACTTCTTGTCTGTGCAAAAGTACTAATGGAACATCGTGATCAGCTAAAAGGTACAATTGTTTTAATTCATCAATTTGCAGAAGAACTAGCTCCTGGTGGTGCTATTGAAATGATTAAAGATGGTTGCCTTGAAGGAGTCGATGTGATCTATGGAACGCATCTCTGGAATCCGCTTCCTTTAGGTGAAGTTGGGTACCGTTCTGGACCAATTATGGCTGCATCCGACCGGTTTGAAGTAACGATACAAGGACGAGGTGGACATGGAGCGGCACCTCACGAAACAATTGACGCAGTTACTGTAGGATCATCTGTGGTGCAAAATCTGCAACATGTTGTTAGCCGACAAGTAGATCCACTAAAATCTGCAGTTGTCACAACGGCTTCATTTCAGGCAGGTGGACCATTTAATGTTATTGCTGATACTGCTGAGCTCATTGGAACCGCTCGTAGTTTTGAAGAAGATGTTCAAGAACTAGTAATCGATAAAATGGAGCAAATGATAAAGGGTGTATGTGAAGGAATGGGGGCTAGTTACACATTTAAGTATGTAAAAGGCTACCCTGCCGTTGTAAATGATGGATTTGAAACCGAGCGATTTGCAAAGGTTGCAAAAGAAATTCATTCACCTGAACTTGTTGTGGAGACAGCACCAGTTATGGGTGGAGAAGATTTTGCTTATTACCTTAAAGAGGTGCCAGGAACCTTTTTCTTTACTGGATCAGGAAACCCAAGTGTTGGAGCAGATTATCCACACCATCACCCTAAGTTTACATTTGATGAACAAGCCATGCTATTAGCAGGGAAATTGTTAGTTCAAGCTGCGATAACTTATCAAGATCAATAAGATACTAATCATATTACGGGCATTTGTCGCGTGTGTATTGTATATTGGATAAGTAAGAAAAGAGGAGAGACTGTTGAAATGGTTCCCTTTAGTGCCGCTAGCAGGTTTGCTTGCGATTCCACTTTTTAAACGGATGTATGCTACTGCGCATCTAAATCGATTAGTAAAACAAACGATATATTTGGAAGAACTGCCCGCAGATTTTGATGAGTATAAACTGTTTTTTATCTCAGATGTTCATCGACGTGTCATTTCAACTGAGCTGTTAGATGAGGTTGGTTCATGCGATATGGTTATCATTGGAGGAGACTTATTAGAAAAAGGTGTGCCATTAAAACGAATTGAGCAGAATCTACGTTCTTTAGCCTCATGTGGTCCAACTTATTTTGTATGGGGCAATAATGATGTAGAGATAGATGAAGATACAGTTCGATCCATTCTTCATGCTGCTGTATAAAAGAATTAAATAATTCAACAGATCTGATAAAGAGAAATAATAATAGCATGTTGGTAGCTTGGTGGAATAGAGCCTACAGAAGCTGATATGTATACGGATTTGTTAAATGAAGCATCTAAAAGCGAATTTTCAATGTTTGTTTGTCATTTTCCGGAGGCATTTAAGCAATTACCATATGATCACCCTTTTTCTTTTTTGCTTGTTGGTCATACGCATGGTGGACAAATTAGAATATCAGGTTTAAGCGTTGCTCCACATGGTTCGATTAAAAAAGTTGGAGATGCAGTTCATTTTGTGAGTAATGGATATGGTACGAGTAAACTTCCTTTACGATTAGGCGCATTACCGGAAACGCATTTATTCACACTAAAATCAGGTCCAACCTCAATTAAAAGTCCGATTGTTTATCATTTTTAAGAGCTGAATAAACAAGTTGTCTATGAGCTTGGAGGGGAACGAATATGACTACATCAGATGGGAAATATAATATTAAGGCCATATCCACTAAGCTGGGTATCCAACCTGGTACTTTACGCGCCTGGGAGCGTAGATATAAAGTGATACAGCCTACCCGTAATGCTGCAGGCCATAGACTATATTCTGAACAGCAGCTTCACGTCTTAAACTGGCTTATAGACAAAGTTGAACAAGGTTTTACAATTGGACAAGCGGTTGAGTTACTGGTTTTAGATAAAAATAAGTCGAGCTCCAACATGTTTAAGAAAGAAGAGGATTATGCCTCTCAATTAGCATTTGACATACAAGAGGCTTTATTACATTTTAATGAGTCCGAAGCCTCGCAGCTGTTGAATAAGGCGTTTAGCATTTATAGCATTGAAAAAGTGGCTAGTGATATATTGGGTACTGTATTTAGAAACGTTAAAAAAATGAAATTGAATAATAAAGTGACAGCTGCACATGAATATATTACTATCTCTTTTATTGAGACAAAAATTAAACATATTCTTGTCAATCTTCCAGTTGATGGTCGTCTTCCGAAAGTTGTAACATTTTTATATGGATCCCAGAAACAAAATAGCTTGCAATGGTTACTTTATACATTGTTTCTAAGACATAAAGGGTTTGAAGTCATTCATTTAGGGGAAGGAATTTCCTTTGAGGATGTCGAATTAGTCTTGCGAGAAATAAAACCAGGATTATTCTTTTCCTTCTGTCAGAGAGAAGAGCAAATAAACGAACTTACCCATTTTACACGTTCTATGCAGACGTTATTCCCTGAAATGAGTGTAGGGATTGGCGGAGAAGGCTGTTCACAAATTGCAGACTCACATTGTTCTTTAATAGGGTCCAATCAAGGTGAATGGGAGGAATGGATCAACAATTGGTTTATCTCTTCATAATGCATGAAAGAAGGGCTTTAAAATAAGCACCATATGACGCTTGTAAACATACCGTATGATATGAGAAACGGTTTTTGCGGTTATGAGTAATGGTTTCGTGATAAGGGAGGGACCAATATGCGTCTTGAACGTTTAGCTGTAGATAAATTTAAAGTGTTTCTAACTTTTGACGATATGCATGATCGTGGCATTACAAAAGAAGATTTGTGGCAGGATGTTCCAAAAGTTCATGATTTATTCCGTGATATGATGCTAGAAGCAGATGATGAGCTAGGGTTCAAAGTAGATGGTCCTATCGCTGTTGAAGTATTTGCGATGCCAGCTCAAGGTATGGTTTTTATTGTTAGCAAAGGCCAAGCTGATGATGATTTTGATGATGAAGGTTTTGAAGAAGGCTATATTGAAATGCAGGTTACACTAGATGAAACAGATGAAATATTTTATGAATTATTTCATTTTGAAGCGGCTATTGGTTTAGCCTCAAGACTTTATTCGTTTGGAGTAAAAGGCGGGAAATTATACTCTTTTCAAAATCGCTATTTTATCAAATTTGATGAATTTGAAATAGAAGATGTGAATGAAGGGGCATTTATTTCCTTATTAGCCGAATTTGGTAATCCGTCAACGATCTCGTCATATAGAGTGGATGAATACGGAAAGCAACTAATGGCAGACAATGCTGTAGAAAGTTTATATCATTACTTTATAAAGAAATAGCAGCTAGGACAGTCATGTTTTAGCTACCACACTAACCGAACCATTATGTTGTTTCACTCACATAATGATTCGGTTTTTTGTCATTGGAGGCTACATTAATTTTGGCTAATTGTAAGCATAGTTGAGCTACTTTCAAATAAGCGAAGTTCTATAATAGTTGCTCGATTAATTTAAATTGTTCATCTGATTATTCAATCTTCTCGTTAGGTCAAAATTAATTCCTTATTGATATTCTATTATTTTTGCAACGAAGATCTGCTTTAAGTAATCAAGTACATAAATCCTGTAAAAAGTTTTGATGCTCCCAACTAGCGGACGGGATGGGGGAGGCCGACTCCAGTGGGATTTACGGGCAGTGTTGAAATGATTTGGCAAAGCCAAATTAGGCGGGCGCCCGCCCACGGAAAGCGTGCCCCCCATTCCGGGAGCGGAGTTCCTGCAGATTCCCCTTTTCTATGACTTATGTTTTTTAGCTTTTCTGTTTTACACTTACGTCCCATATTTCATTATTTTGGATTAAACCGAATAAATTTCAAAAAAACCAAGTCGAATGAATTATAATTTGCTAAAATGTAAAATGAGGTGAATATACAATTGGATAATTCTATACTGATTATTGAAGATGATGCAGAGATTGCAAAGATCATACAAGACTACCTAGAAAGAGAAGGATTTTCAGTTGTTTGGCAAGATGCAGGAGATAAAGGCTTAGCAACTTTCAAAGAACATTCTTTTTCATTAGTTTTGGTAGATCTAATGCTTCCTGGGAAAAATGGATTTGAAGTTTGCCAAGAAATTAGAGAATCGAGCGATATACCAATTATTGTTGTTAGTGCAAAACAAAGTGACCTAGATAAAATACATAGCTTGGGAATTGGAGCGGATGATTATGTAACAAAACCATTTAGCCCCTTAGAACTTGTTGCTAGAATTAGAGCACAAATTCGCCGATATCAAAACTATGAATCTAAGCTACATCAACAAAATCAAAGAGAGTTGGTTTTTCAAGATGTAGTCGTCGATCAGAGTGGTAGAACGGTCTCAATTGGTGGAAATTATGTTCCTATGACCGCTAAAGAATATGAGTTATTTATTTTTTGGCTAAAAACCCTGGTCGAGTTTTTACGAAAGAGCAGCTGTACAGACAAATTTGGAATCAAGCTGATTATGAAGATATTCGTACGGTCACTGTTCACATTAAAAATATTCGCCATAAATTAAAAGATGGAAAGAAATTTCCTAAATATATAGAAACCGTTTGGGGTGTTGGGTACAAATTTATAGGACATCAACATGAGTATACGACTTAATTTATATATCATTTTAATTATCACGGCGATTGCACCTTTTATTGTCACTTTACTTTTCTATTTTCAACTAAATGAATGGTATAAACACGAACAATCTGATTCCAAGATAGAAGCTATGGTGAGAGTGAATGAGTTAAGTGCTTTTATGGGTAGTCATAGCGACTTGGTTCATCGGGTTGGTACATTAAAAAAAGCTGTAAGTGATGAGCTTAATCAAAATGAAAGTGTAACGGTATACTCAGATAACTTCAATCCACTATTTACAACAAAGGATCATGCCATTTCGTCTGAAAACAGAAATCCTAATCAAGTGATGAGAGGATTATTTGAACTGAAAACAACGATTAGGGGTCATACATATAAAGAACCAATTTTTAATGAAGATCGATCGATCCTTGCTTATTTTGTTGTGGAAATTGAACGTACGGCCGTAGAAGAAAAAACGCAAGAGACATACTGGTTGGCTATCATAATCTTCATTTTTGCTTTAGTAGGTACAATTACATTGGTTCACTTTTGGTTAAAACGTCGAATGATCTTTCCGATAAATTATTTACTCGCTGAAATGAGAGGGATCGGACAAGGAACGTTACATGAGGACGCACAACTACTAAAAAAACAAAAGGGTGAAATGGGTCAATTAATTGCTGGATTTCGCGATATGAATAGTCGACTGATAGAGGCGAAAGAAAATGAAGAAGAAGAGATTGCCAATCAACAACGTTTAATTGCTGCAATCTCTCATGACCTTCGTACACCACTTACCTCTATTCGGGCTTACGCAGAGGGTATGGGTATACATCTTGATAAACAAGAAGATTATGCACAAGTTATTCTTTCTAAAACTGCTTTTATGCAAAAGTTAATTGATGATTTGTTGGCTTATTCTGCGATTCAGGCCTCAAGCTTCACATTAGACCGAACAGAAGTAGAAGCAGAAGAGCTAGCAGAATTGTTAGTAGATGGCTATGAAGAGCAGGAGATGGGTGTTGAATTTTCATCTACGATTGCGGTTGAACCGGCAATGGTTAATTGTGATGTCAATCGCTTGATTCAAGTAATTGATAACTTAGTAATGAATGCCGTTCGATATTCTGATGAACGTGGGGAAGTATCTATCCTCATTACGAATAAGGGTTCATTTCTACCGACATTTGTATCATATTCACCAGATCGCCTTTATTTTATTGTCACTGATCGAGGACGAGGTATTCCTAAAGAGGAGCAAGAAAGAATCTTTTCCTCCTTTTATCAAATTGAGCATGCAAGGAAACAAAACAAATCAAGTGGAGTAGGCTTAGGTTTATCAATTTGCCAAGAGCTTGTTGAAAAACACAATGGAACCATGCATGTTTACTCAAAAGGCATAGGAAGTACATTTTATTTTTCAATTCCAACTTTGAATGATGGAAATAGAGAGGATGAAGAGCTATGAAACGATTGTTAACACTTATTCCTGTATGTGTTCTTCTTACAGGGTGTTTTCAAGAGATGAAAGCAGAGGACATTTTTTATGAGGTGTTTGAGAATGATGAAAACCAACAAACGTATAAGATTGAATTCACAACAAAATCAGATGGTGAAGATCAAAATAGCGCATTTTTAGAATGGAGAGATGAGGATGGCAACTATCGATCTGAATCGTATGAAAATGATGAGATAAATTTTATTAGTGTACGCAAAGATGGGAATTCATCACATAAGGATTATGAGAATGAATCCATTATGTATACTAATTTTGAAGAGGATCAAGTAAACCCTTCTCCTAACCCTAGTGAGGAAATCCAAGAGATCATTAAGTTTTATAGTGGTGATTTTGACATTAAATTAATCGGCACGGAAGATATTCTTGACCGCAAAACGTATCACTTACGATTTGATGTGAAAGAAGAACATAATATCGGTATGATTGGTGAGATTGATCTTTGGGTTGATTCAAGTACATGGGTAATTCTAAAGGAAACGATAAAAGATGGAGAAACCTTATTTGAGAGAGAAGCCAAAAACTTCGAAACACTGTCAGACTTTCCAGAGGGAATCTTTGAATTAGATAACGATGAGGGTTTCACTGAAGATGATTTTGAGGATGAATTCCAATCAGAGCCTACTACTTTAGAAGAAGCAAGTGAAACATTTCCAGTTCCTTTTCTTATTCTCAATGAAGATTTTGACTTTGAATCAGGAAATATAAGACCTGATTACATGTTTGATGACTACTATACATTGCAGTTTGATTTTAGAGACGATCGTGGTTTGATTGACGTCTATATTGAACATGAGTGGGGACTTGAAGATATTCTCGGTCTTGCAATAGAGACCACCGTTCGCGATCAACCTGCGCTGTTGATAGACGAAGAATCCTTACTTTCTGTTAATTGGCAGGAGAATGGCTTACAGTATTTACTTACATTCAATGGTGATTACACGAGAGAAGACGCGGAAAATATTATCTCTGATATGGAATTTATGGAGTAACCAAAAGATATTAGTTGATTTTTGACGTGACAAGTTTCACTATTAAGGTTGGTGAATAGAGTAAAAAAGAACAGCTAGGCAGGAGAGTGGATGAAATGAAAGTAGCCGTATTATATGGTGGAATATCAGCAGAACGTGAGGTGTCATTGTCTTCAGGTAAGGGGATAATGGATGCTTTAACAAGTAAAGGGCATGAGGTCAGTGGAATCGATTTTCATCCTGAGCGATTACAGGATGTCATTGAATTAGATGTAGATATCGTCTACATTGCGCTTCATGGACGATTTGGTGAAGATGGTAAAGTGCAAGCCTTACTTGACTTGCTTAATATTCCTTATGTTGGGTCTGGTGTTCAAGGATCTGCGCTTGCATTAGATAAAGCAAAGTCAAAATTGTTCTTCCATCAAGAAGGTACACGTGTAGCAAAAGAACAAATTTTATATAAACACACATTCTCTGAAGAGACATTTAAACTTGAGTTGGACTTCCCAGTTGTTGTTAAACCGAATTTAGAAGGTTCAACAATCGGATTAACAATCGCTGAAGATGAATCCACTTTAAAGGTTGGTATTAAACAGGCATTTGAATTCGATCAAACCATTATGCTTGAGGAATTTATTAGTGGGAAAGAAGTAACCGTTGCGGTCCAAGGGGCAAAAGGAGAAGAACAAGCCTTACCTGTCATTGAAATCGTTCCAAAAAATAAATTCTACGATTATGAAGCGAAGTATGCAGTTGGTGGAAGCGAGCATATTATTCCAGCAAGATTAAGTGCGGAACAAACAGCCTATGTCCAAAAACACGCTGTACGTGCGCACCAAACATTAGGATGCGAGGTTTACTCCCGTGTTGACTTTATCGTACCAGAAGACGAAACACAGCTTCCGGTTATCCTTGAAGTAAACACACTTCCTGGAATGACGCCAACAAGTCTATACCCAGATGCAGCCAAAGAGATTGGCCTTTCATACGAGGATATGGTTGAAAAGCTTATCCAACTATCATTAGCAAAACGTAACTAAAAGAAACATTTCTGAATGCCTGTGAGAATAAATTTTCTCGCAGGTGTTTTTTTGTGCTGAAGATAGAAGAACATCTGGAATCAGCCGAAAAAAATTGTACGAGTGAGCAGTACCACAATTCGATAATCACGATACATCCACTGGAAGAAATCACAAGAGATAAAGTTCTCATGAGCGGAGATGGAAATCTTAAGAGCGAATCTGCAGTCCCCATGAGCGGAGAACTCCAACTTAAGAGCGGCCACAGCTCCCTATGAGCGGAGAAGGAAATCTTATGATCGAATCCGCAGTTCCCATGAGCGGAGAACCCCAACTTAAGAGCGAAAACATTTCACCTTTCTGCTAGCAGGGCAGAAGCAAAAGTTCTGATAACAAGCTAAAATATTGCTATTAGACGATTCTAAAAAAACTTTTGATAGATTATCTAGAAAAAATCCTCAAAATGGTGGAAATCTAACACGTTGTTCATTATAGTTAGGAGGAGAGGCTTGCTTGGGAAAATAAAAGCAAGCGATACACAGCTCAGAGGTGAAAGAAATGGATGATTATGACAAACAGATTGATCAGCTTGATGTACTAGGATCGACTCAAACAGTTGTTAAACAAGCACTAACAAAGCTTGGCTATCCCAATGAAATGTATGAGTTATTAAGCGAGCCACTACGGATGCTAACAGTTCGTATACCTATCCGTATGGATGATGGATCCACCAAAATTTTTACCGGGTATAGAGCTCAACACAATGACTCTGTAGGACCAACAAAAGGTGGGGTTCGGTTTCATCCAGATGTAACCGAACGCGAAGTAAAAGCATTATCGATTTGGATGAGCTTAAAAGCAGGTATCGTGGATCTGCCTTACGGTGGAGGAAAAGGTGGGATTGTTTGTGATCCTAGAGAAATGTCATTCCGCGAGCTTGAACGATTAAGTCGAGGCTATGTAAGAGCAATCAGTCAGGTTGTAGGTCCAACAAAGGATATACCAGCACCAGATGTATTCACGAACTCGCAGATTATGGCGTGGATGTTGGATGAGTACAGTAAAATTCGTGAATTTGATTCTCCGAATTTCATTACCGGTAAACCTTTAGTTCTTGGTGGTTCGCACGGTAGAGAATCGGCAACCGCACGAGGTGTTACAATTTGTATTAACGAGGCAACAAAAAAAGTAGGAATTGATCTAACTGATGCAAAAGTTGTGATCCAAGGTTTTGGTAATGCAGGAAGCTTTTTAGCTAAATTCCTCCACGATGCAGGTGCAAAGGTAGTTGGAATCGGGGATGCGTATGGTGCACTTTACGAGCCGGACGGATTGGATGTTGATTATCTATTAGACCGTAGAGATAGTTTTGGAACAGTTACAAAACTATTTAAGAACACGATCACAAACGAAGAACTACTTGAGCTTGATTGTGATATCTTAGTTCCAGCGGCAATTGAAAATCAAATTACAAAGGATAATGCGCACAACATTAAGGCATCTATTATCGTCGAAGCTGCTAATGGTCCAACTACTATGGAAGCGACTGAAATTCTAGCAGAACGAGGTGTACTGTTAGTTCCTGATGTACTAGCTAGCTCGGGAGGCGTCACAGTATCATATTTTGAATGGGTGCAAAATAATCAAGGGTACTATTGGACAGACGAAGAAGTTGAAGGAAAGCTTGAAATCGTTATTAAAAATGCCTTCAATAGTATTTATCAGCTTTCCAAAACCCGTAGAGTTAACATGAGATTAGCAGCTTATATGATCGGCGTTCGCAAAATGGCGGAAGCGTCAAGATTTAGAGGTTGGGTTTAAATAGAAGTTTAAAGCAGCAAAAAGACAGTGGAGTCTCCTGATTCCGCTGTTTTTTTATTAGACCCTAATACCTGCATGGCCTATACAGAATATGCTATACTTCTTCTGTGAAAAAGCGGCATATTAAGAAGTTGAAAAGAACAGCTCATCTCGCTTATTATGCAGGATTGGAGTGTGCATGGTTTTGGTGAAAAAAGAAGAGGTAATTATCATTGGCGGTGGGCCTTGTGGGTTAGCGGCAGCGATAGCTTGTCAGGATAAAGGCTTAAAACCACTCGTACTTGAAAAAGATCATATTGTGAGTTCGATTTACAAGTATCCAACTCATCAGACCTTTTTTAGTACAAGTGAAAAATTAGAAATCGGTGATGTTGCGTTTGTGACTGAAGAAAGAAAACCACATCGCAATCAAGCACTAGCCTATTATCGAAGCGTAGCAGAACGTAAAAACCTACGTATTCACTCCCATGAAAAGGTTCTAGAAGTGACAAAACAAACGAATGGACGATTTGTTTTAAAAACGGATAAACAGACGTATGAAGCGGCTTTTGTTATTATTGCTACTGGCTATTATGACTCGCCTAATTATATGGATATCCCAGGAGAAGATCTCCCACATGTGTATCATTATTTCAAAGAGGCACATCCTTATTTTAAGCAGAACGTTGTTGTTATAGGTGGGAAGAACTCTGCCATTGATGCTGCTCTTGAGCTAGAAAAAGCAGGGGCATACGTTACAGCACTATATCGTGGCGATGATTATTCTGCTAGTGTAAAACCGTGGATTTTGCCAGAGTATGTATCTCTCGTGAAGAACAATAAAATCACTCTAGAATTTCAAGCAGAAGTAACTCAAATAACGAGCACAGACGTAAACTACACAGTATTGGGAAAATCTAAGTCTGTAAAAGCAGATTACGTTTTTGCAATGACCGGATATCACCCTGATCATCAATTTATTAAAAGCATGGGTGTACATGTTGATGATGGAACTGGAAGACCAGAATATAATCCGGATACGTTTGAAACAAATATTGATGGGCTTTTTATTGCAGGGGTAATTGCTGCTGGTAATAACGCCAATGAGATTTTTATTGAAAACGGGCGTTGGCACGGTAGTGGGATAGCCTCAAGAATAGTAGATATCCTTGCAAACGAACATGAGGGGTTGGTTGAATGAAAAAGGTAATTTTAATTACAACTGGTGGAACGATTGCAAGTACTGAGAATGAAGATGGAAAATTAGTAGCTGGTGAACTTACGGGCGAAGAGCTAGCAGATTTATGTCAGCTTCCAAGTGATATTCATGTTACTGTTCGGTCTATGTTGCAAAAACCTAGTATTCATATTACGCTAGATGATTGGTTGGAATTAAAAAAAGAAGTTGAACTTGCATTTAGTGATGAAGATGTTTCAGGGGTTGTTGTAACTCACGGTACAGATACGCTAGAAGAGACGGCTTATTTTCTTGATCTAGTGATAACGGACGATCGTCCAGTGATTGTGACTGGCTCACAGCGCGGTCCTGAACAATTAGGCAGTGATGCTTTTATTAATTTGCGACATGCCGTCTATGCTGCTTGTCATGATGACTTGAAGCAAGTTGGAACGGTTGTTGTATTTAATGAACGGATCTTTGCAGCGAGATACGTCAAAAAAGAACATGCTTCGAATATTCAGGGTTTTAATGCATTTGGATTCGGTTATTTAGGTATTATTGATAATGATACAATTTTCTTATATCAAAAACCAATTCATCGAGACACGTACGTACTTACAAAAAAGCTGCCGGATGTGGCAATTGCTAAGATTTATCTTGGGATGCACAGTCGGATTCTTGAGAGTATCCTACAAAATTCAGATGCGGTTGTGCTTGAAGGTGTAGGACGTGGACAAGTCCCCCCACATTTAGTGAATGTCCTTAATGAATCAATATCTCAAGGAAAAACAGTTGTTATGACGACATCAGCTGAAGAAGGAAAGGTGTACCCAACTTACGAATATGAAGGCAGTGCACATGATCTAGAGCAAAAGGGAGTTATTTTAGGTTCAGATTATGATAGTAAAAAAGCACGTATCAAAACGTTGGTGCTGTTAGCTGCTGAGTCTGATGTGAACCTAGGGTTTAAACACTAAAGCCTTTTTCTTGAAAAGCATAACAGATAGGAATATAATGGTTTTATTGAATGTAATGAACAGGTTCAAGTCAGGTTCCGGTAATGAGTAGGGTGCAAAGCAATGTGTGCAACGGACCTGTACTTTGTGGAAAGGCAGGTTGTAGATGTTTTCGTTGCTAACGGCTGCAATAGCACCTGCAATTGGGTTATTAACCTATTTTTATTTGAAGACTGATTATCGGCGAAAGTTACATGGTACAATCATTCGAACGTTTTTAATTGGAATATTGTTGTTTTTCCTGTGATGGTTTTACAATATGCTTTTATTGAGGAAAAGGTCTTTCCTGAAGAATGGCAGCAAGCTCTTATTTTATATGGATTTACTGAGGAATTTTTTAAGTGGTTTATCCTTTATATCTTCGCTTTCCAGGCATGGTACGATTAATCGTAGGAATGATGGCATTGTGTATGGAGTGTCGTTGTCACTTGGCTTTGCGACGATGGAAAACATCTTTTATTTAATAGCTCATGGTATTGAAACAGCGGTAGGTCGAGCATTAATGCCTGTATCAAGTCATGCATTGTTTGGCATAATCATGGGGTATTATATGGGAAATGCCAAGCTCCTTCCAACAAACAGAAGAAGATTATTAACCTTGTCCCTAGGTATACCGATTGTCCTACATAGTTCATATGATTACATTGTTTTTTTATTTGATCACTATGTTTTGTTTGGAATAATTCCTTTCATGCTGATGCTTTGGGCGTTTGCAATTTACAAAATTAAACTCGCTCGGAGGCTAGATCAACAATCACCACGTATAAGGAGGAATTAAACCATGTCAGAAGAACGGTATAGGATTGTCATTCGCTGTCCTGATTGCAAAGAAAAGTATATTCTCCGCGGAAGGCTGAACGAGAATGGTGAATATGAGACAGGATTTAAACGATGTGTATGTGGTAATGAAGATCGTCTTAACATAGAAGCATCTCTAGAGACATGATAAAAAAGTCTTGCCTTTTTATAAAATGTCCTGTATGTTAAAGTGAATATTCAAAATTAAATGATGTATTCTTATCAAGAGAGATGGAGGGAAAGGCCCTGCGAAGTCTCAGCAACCAAGCCAAATTGCGGCAAGGTGCTAAATCCGGCAGTTATAGCTGCTAAGATAAGAGGAAGCTTATATGGAATTGATAAGCACCTTTCTCTTATGACGAGAAAGGTGCTTTTTATTTTACAAAAGTGATGGGGGAATTAAAATGAGTAAAAGAGCTCTGGAAACAACGTTGGTTCAAATTGGGAATCGTGTCGACAATCGAACGGGTGCGGTAAATGCTCCTGTCTATTTCTCTACTGCTTACCGACATACAGGTATTGGGGAATCAACGGGATATGATTATGCGAGAACAGGGAATCCGACTAGAGAAGTATTAGAAAATGCTATTGCTGAACTAGAACTTGGAGATAGAGGATTTGCATGCAGCTCAGGAATGGCTGCAGTACAAACAGTCCTTTCACTGTTTAAAAACGGAGATGAAATCCTTGCTTCGAAAGATCTTTATGGTGGAACGTATCGATTATTTGAAGAAGGATGGAATCATTGGGGATTAACATTCCACTATTCAGATCCTCGTGATCTAGTCGAGTTTGAGGCAGCGATTACACAAGCAACAAAAGCATTATTTATTGAAACACCAACAAACCCTTTGATGCAAGAAGCGTCTATTTCAGAACTTGCAGAGATTGCAAAAAAACACCAATTGCTTTTAATCGTGGATAATACGTTTTACACACCAATTATTCAGCAGCCGATTGCTTTAGGAGCGGATATCGTCATTCATAGCGCATCTAAGTACATAAGTGGTCATAATGACGTTATTGCGGGCTTAATTGTTTCAAAAGGCCAGGAGTTATCTGAAAGAATTGGTTATTTTCACAACGGAATTGGAGCTACCCTTTCAGCGTTTGATTCATGGTTAGTTGTAAGAGGTATGAAAACATTGGCACTACGCATGGAAAAACATGAACAAAACGCTCAGGAAATTGTTCGTTTTTTAGAAGAATCATCTGAAGTAGAAGAGGTTCTTTATCCAGGAAGAGGAGGAATGATCTCATTTAGAGTGGGTGATGAAACATGGATTAATCCAATCCTTCAAAATCTCAAATTAATTTCTTTTGCAGAAAGTTTAGGTGGGGTAGAAAGCTTAATGACTTATCCAAGCTACACAAACACATGCAGATATTCCAGAAGAGATCCGCATTGCTAATGGAGTAGATAATCGATTACTTCGCTTTTCAGTTGGAATTGAGCGATGTCAAGATCTAATCGATGATTTGAAGCAAGCCTTTTCAGCTGTTAAGTAGGTGCGAGCCAACAATAAAGCGGGGGGAGATACATGTGGATTTATTAGAGCGTTTAAAAAATGACATATTAGTTGGAGACGGGGCTATGGGTACGCTTCTATATGAACGAGGTATCGAGCAGCAATGCTTTGAAGAAATTAATATCAGTCAACCAGAAGTCATTGTCTCTATTCACAAGGAATATCTCAATGCTGGTGCAGAAGTTATACAAACCAATACGTATGCTGCCAATCGATTAAAACTAAGTAAATATGGTTTAGAAGATAAAACGGCTGAAATTAACCGACGAGCAGTTGCCTTAGCAAAACAGGCTGTAGAACAAAAAGCATTTGTAGTAGGCACAGTTGGAGGCATTCGACGCTTCCAAATGGAAGAATCAACATTAGATGAAATAGAAGAAGCACTAACGGAACAGATTTTAGTGTTGTTAGATGAAGGTGTGGATGGGCTTTTATTTGAAACCTTTTATGATTTAGAAGAAGCGTTACTGGTTACGGAAATCGCCAAAAAACACAGCTCCCTTCCAGTCATAGTAAACGTTAGTTTAGGTGACATTGGAGTGATGAGTGGCGGCATCATAGCTGCGGATGCATTCTCTCGTTTAACAGAGGTTGGAGCTGATATTGTCGGTTTAAATTGTCGGATGGGTCAAGCCCATATGTTACGCTCATTTGAAGAAATACCGATTCCGAGTCAAAATTATTTAGCGGTATATCCAAATGCTAGTTTACCCGATTACCGGGATGGTCGCTTTTTTTATTCATCGAATCCAGACTATTTCGCCAATATGACAAGTCGATTTATTGATCAAGGAGTTCGTTTAATTGGCGGTTGCTGTGGAACAACGCCAGAGCATATAAGGGCCATTTCAGAAGCAGCAAGATCGAGAAACCCTGTTCTTGAAAAAAAGATAAAGATCTCATTACGTCAGCCAATTCCTAAATCTAATCCAGTGAGTACGGAAAAAAAACTGCCAGATATAGTGAAGAAGCGTAGATCAATCATTGTTGAATTAGATCCACCAAAAAAATTAAATACAAATCGATTTATGGAAGGCGCAAAAGCATTAAAAGCAGCTGGAATTGATGCATTAACGCTTGCTGATAACTCACTTGCCTCACCGAGAGTAGACAATCTTGCTCTTGGAACAATGATAAAAGAACAAATAGGAATGAGACCACTCGTGCATCTGACGTGTCGAGATCGGAATTTAATTGGATTGCAGTCGCATTTAATGGGAATGCATGCATTAGGGTTAACGGACGTCTTAACAATTACAGGGGATCCAACTAAAATAGGTGACTTCCCAGGTGCAAGCTCTGTATACGACTTAGCATCATATCAACTAATTTCAATGATTAAACAGTTAAATGAAGGATTATCTTTTTCAGGTAAAGAGCTTGGTGAACGAGCTGATTTTACAGTTGGTGCTGCTTTTAATCCAAATGTTAAATATATCGATAAGGCAGTTAAGCGACTTGAAAAAAAGATCGATAGCGGAGCAGATTATTTTATGAGTCAGCCAGTATATGATGTAAATCAGTTAAAAGCTATATATGATGAAACCAAACATTTGGACCAAGCCTATCTACATTGGAATTATGCCATTGGTGAGTTCACGGAATGCTGAATTTCTTCATAATGAAGTGCCAGGCATAAAATTAACTGACCAGATCAGAGAAGTAATGGCAAGACACGAAGGAGATTCAGAATCTTCAAAACGTGAAGGCCTTGCCATTGCGAAGGATCTCATAGATGCAGCATGTGAATGGTTTAATGGGATCTATCTCATTACTCCGTTTATGCATTATGATCTAACTGTTGAATTATCAACATATATCAATGAAAAAACAAAGCTTTTTCAATCATAAAACCAACCACTTGAAACTCAGTGCAAAACTGAGTTTCTTTTTTTGTGTAAAACAGATGAATAAATCCTTTTTTCCAACAAAGACTAAAACCACGCAGAAATATTTAGCGGATAATTGTAATAGGAGGGAAAAAGGTGAGCAAGCTTAGACGGTATTTCAACATAAAATGTGTCTTAATAAGTCTCATTACAGCTCTATGTGTATCAACTGTTCTGACAGAGGATGCTTTTGCTTTCTCTGAACGAATCGTCCAAAAAGGATCAACAGGTGATGATGTCGTAGAGCTACAAGCTAGACTACAGTATAACGGCTTTTATAACGGAAAGATTGATGGAGTTTACGGATGGGGCACGTATTGGGCAGTTCGAAACTTCCAAAATGACTTTGGGATGACAGTGGATGGATTGGTTGGAGACGATATGAAAGCCCGTCTAGCAAAGTCAACTAAATACGATGAGGGATTTGTGCAAAATGCGCTAAAAGAAGGTAGAAAATTCACTCATTATGGTGGAACATCAAAAGAAAAACAGCAAGGACCTAAGGGCAGCGCGAAAGGTGGATCCAAATCGGGATCAGGCAAAAAAGGAAATGCACCTAATACGCAACCACCAAATAATCAGGGTTCTACAAACGAAGGAACGGGTGGTGATGAACAGCCACAGCAGCCTGAGAATGATGAACCAACCATTGAAAAAGCAAATAATGTTCCATCAGGATATTCAGACAATGACATCCGTTTAATGGCACAAGCTGTTTATGGAGAAGCACGAGGAGAGCCTTACGTCGGTCAAGTTGCTGTTGCGGCCGTAATCGTTAATCGAATTAATAGTGCTACATTTCCTAATACGGTGTCGGAAGTCATCTTTGAGCCAAGAGCTTTTACCGCAGTTGCAGACGGACAAATTTACAATGAGCCAGATGAATCAGCAAGAAAAGCGGTAATAGATGCGTTAAATGGTCAAGACCCAACAGGAAATGCAATTTATTATTTTAACCCAGCAACCGCTACATCTGATTGGATTTGGTCAAGAGAACAGATTAAACGAATTGGTAAACATATCTTTTGTTATTAGGATTATGGAGGTGAAGGATTTTGTTACGAACAATCATAATTGGAATTGCCGCTGCCGCAGTGATTGGAACTGGATGGTGGGGCTATCAGCAAAAAAGTGATGGAGATCAACTCAGGATTCAAGCAGAAAATAATTATCAAAGGGCGTTCCATGATTTAACATTTAATCTTGATCAAATTGAAGATGAACTTGGTAAAACACTTGCCATGAATACGAGAAGACAGTTAACACCTTCTTTAGCTGAGGTATGGCGGATTACAAGTTTGGCTCAAAAAAACCTAGCTGAATTACCCGTACAATCAGTCAAAACAAGTAATGCTGAAGAGTTCCTATATAAAATTGGAGACTTTAGTTATCGCACTTCAGTTCGTGATTTGGATAAAGAACCTTTAACAGAAAAGGAATACCAAACCTTAACGGATTTGCATAAACACGCAGGAACCATTCGAGAAAGTATGCGCAAAATGCAGGCACAAGCAATGAACGATAAACATCGATGGGTGGAAGCAACGTTAAATGAAAACAGTCCTCAAGGCGAAGAAAGTGTGCCTGGACAGTTTGAATTAATGAATAAGTCAGTTGAAGGTTTTAGTGAAGTAGATTGGGGCGCCAGTAAAGACGCAATTAGAGACATAAATGGTGAATTAAAAGAAGCGCTAAAAGGCAAAGATATCACTGAAGAAGAAGCGCAGGATATCGGCAGAAGTTATGCGGGTGTTGGAAAAGGTGCAAAAGTAGACATAACTCAAACAGGAAAAGGATTAGAGTACCCGGCTTACACATTAGTCATTGATGATCCGGATCATGACGCAAATTATTATATGGATTTGAGTATTAAAGGCGGAGAACCAATTTGGTTTATGCAGGAGCGCCAAACAGGCAAACAAACAATTGGGTTAAATGAAGCGGCTGAAATTGCTAGTAACTATTTAGATAACCATGGAAAAAAAGGGATGGAGCTTGTTGACAGTACGCAGTATGACACAATTGGCGTGTTTGAATATGTGTACAAACAAGATGATGTCCGTATCTATCCAGACTCCATATTAATTGAAGTGGCACTTGATAATGGTGATGTTGTTAGCTATGAAGCAAAAGGATACCTGATCAATCATGAGGATAAGCGAGAAATAGTCACACCAAAGTTGAGTCGTGAAGAAGCGCAAACTAAAGTGAATCCTAGAGTTGATATTATGGAAGAACACATTGGTGTGATCAAAAATAATATAAATGAAGAAGTTCTATGTTATGAATTTCTTGGTGTGTTAGATGACGATTCTTATCGGATCTTCATTAATGCAGAAGATGGTCAAGAGGAAAAAGTAGAACGACTCATTCAGTCGGAACCTGTGTATCAATAGAAACCAGAATCTAAGTAGAATCCAAAAGCCGGTGCGACTCGCTTTTGGATTCTTTATTTAGATTTGGGATATTGGCTTGAAGCCTTGCGATTTTGCCATTTCGTGCGATAATAAAAGTAAATATGTAAAGAAGGGACGGCGAATTTGTGGAAGTAGGAATGACATTATATCTTGAGGCAAAGCATCAAGAAATGGAAAAACCAGTACCAGTTTATCGCTGTCGAGTTGTTGATATTGAGGATGGTCGATTGATCATTGATTATCCAATTAATGAAGCAACAAAAAAACCAGCTTTTTTTTATGACGGAACTCAATTTAAAGCATGGTGGGTATCAAAAGAAGAAGCAGTGTATTCATTTGAAGCAACCATTCTTGGTAGGAAAAAGTCTGAGATTCCTGTTTTGATTCTGAACCAACCGCTTCCTGACCAATTGATGAAACTGCAGCGCCGTGAATATGTTCGAATTTCAGCGAGAGCAGATGTTGCTGTTCATCCGGTTCATTCAGCCTATTACCCATTTGCTTCAACTACTGTAGATATTAGTGGTGGAGGCTGTGCCGTTTCAATACCTAGAAACTATCAATGCCCCGATGTCGGCGAGTTGGTTATGCTTTATTTAGTGTTACATCGACCATCTGGAACAGTGGACTACCTTCAGGTCAAGGCAGATATTGTTCGAGTGATTCAACCAACAGAGCATTCTCAAGAACGCATTTCATTTGAATTTCTACAGCTGTCTAAAAGAGACCGTGAAAAGATTATGACATATATCTTTGAGAAGCAGTTAGTGGAAAAAAAGAAAATGAAATTATGATGGTTTTATCTAAGAGAATAGGTCAGTGTTTCATTAGACCAGTTTCTTTATATATGCTACAATTAATGCGTAGAAATACTCTCGTATTGGATCAGAAGAAAGAATGAAAATCTTATTGTAACAGGTGTTGCGAAATAATTTGAGGTGTAGGAAATGAGTGATTCGGTGAATATTGCGATTGATGGACCTGCTGGTGCCGGGAAAAGTACAGTAGCTAAATTAGTATCAGAAGAACTTGGTTTTTTGTATATTGATACAGGAGCTATGTATAGAACTTTGACGCTAGCTGCTCTAAGAAAAAATGTAAACACACTTAATGAAATTGAATTAAGTCATTTGTTAAGCACATGCCATATTCAGTTATTAGTCGATCAGAAGGGGTCTAGAGTACTCCTTAATGAAGAAGATGTTACGGAAGATATCCGTTCCACTGAAGTAAATCAAAATGTATCACTAGTTTCAAGCTATCAATCAGTTCGTGAAGAAATGGTTGAACGTCAACGCCAACTTGCTATTAAAACAAATAGTGTACTTGATGGTCGCGATATTGGTACTTACGTGCTTCCTAATGCACAGCTTAAGATCTTTTTAACTGCATCTGTAACAGAGCGAGCACGTCGACGCCATGAAGAGCAGTTAAGCAAAGGTATGCCATCAGATTATGAACAGTTAAAAGCAGATATCGCAAAACGTGATGAGTTAGATTCTACTAGAGCGTTTGCTCCACTTAAAAAAGCAGAAGACGCAATAGAGATTGACACAACGACCTTATCTATTTCCGAAGTTGCCCAAGCTATTACGGATTTGGCGAAGGAGCGAACGAGATAGGATGGGAATATACCAATTTGGTCAATTTGTTTGCCGAACCTATTTATCATCCTTTTATAAGGTTGAGATTGAAGGCAAAGAGAACATTCCTGAACATGGTGGAGTCCTGCTTTGTTGTAATCACATTAGTAATTTTGACCCACCTTTTTTAGGTGCATATCTAAAACGTCCAACAAGGTATATGGCTAAGCAAGAATTGTTTGAGAAGCCGATCTTAAAACAGTTGCTTCCAAAGCTAGGTGCATTTCCTGTTAAGCGTGGGGGTGCAGATAAACAGACGCTACGTAAAGGTATTTCATATCTTAATGATCATGAAATCTTAGGTTTGTTCCCAGAAGGTACTAGAAGCAAAGACGGCAAGTTAGGAAAAGGATTGGCTTGGAGCAGGTTTTTTTGCATTAAAAACAGATGCTGTAGTCATCCCTTGTGCCATTATTGGTCGTTATCAGCGTGGAAAACCGTTAAAACTCATTTATGGAAAACCAATTGATCTTAGTGAGAAGCGTCAAGAAAAAGCGAATTCAGCAGAAGTCACTGAGATTATTATGAGTGAAATACAAAACCTATTGAATCAACACAAACAACCTCAAGATTAAAACTCTTTCATTAAGTTGAAAGTTTTTTATAAAACTAGTTTCATACCGCTTTGAAAGTTTGCGGGTACTGAAGGAGGCAGATGTCAATGGTCGAAGATATGAATAATGAAGTATCTGAATTGAAATCATTTTCTGTAGGAGACATTGTGACTGGTAAAGTAACAAAGGTAGAGGAAAAGCAAGCCTTTGTTGATGTAGGTTTCAAGGTAGATGGCATTGTGCCAATTAGTGAACTATCAAGCCTGCATGTTGAAACAGTCGGTGATGTTTTAGCCGTAGATGACGAACTCGAACTCAAAATTCAAAAAGTCACTGATGACGAATTGGTTCTATCCAAGCGAGCCGTTTTGGCCGAACAAGCATGGGAACGACTCCAAGAGGCCTATCATTCAGAAGAAATTATTGAGGCTGAGGTAGCAGATGTTGTAAAGGGTGGATTGGTCGTTGATGTTGGCGTCCGTGGATTTATCCCTGCTTCCTTAGTAGAACGTCACTTTGTAGAGGATTTTACTGACTATAAAGGACGTACACTTCGCTTAAAAGTAGCGGAAATTGATAAGGAACATAATAAACTCATCCTTTCTCAACGAGCTGTACTTGATGAAGAATTAGAGTTGAACAAGCGTCAAGTTCTTGATTCACTTAAACCAGGAGATACAGTGGATGGTACAGTACAACGAATAACAAACTTTGGTGCTTTTGTTGATGTTGGAGGGGTAGATGGACTTGTTCATATCTCACAACTTGCACATTATAGAGTTGAAACCCCATCTGAAATTGTATCTGAAGGTGATAAGGTCAAAGTGAAAATTCTCTCAGTAGATACAAATAGTGAACGTGTCTCTCTTTCAATTAAAGACACAGAACCTGGTCCATGGGAGAAAGTGGCTCAACAGTTTTCAGTTGGTGATGTTGTAGAAGGAACTGTAAAACGCCTTGTTTCGTTTGGCGCATTTGTCGAGATTGCACCTGGTATTGAAGGACTTGTTCACATTTCCCAAATTGCAAACCGCCACATTGGAACACCAGGTGAGGTGTTATCGGAAGAAGAAACTGTTCAAGTGAAAGTACTTGAAGTAAGTGCTGAAGATAAACGAGTCTCCTTAAGTATCAGAGAATTATTAACTGATGATCAAGGAAGTCAAGAATATGCCCAATATGACAAGAACCGAGAAGAAGATTCTGGTGGCTTTTCATTAGGCGACATGATTGGCGACCAACTAAAAAAATACAAACAATAGAAGCTAGAATATAAATGTTTTAGCTATCAATTATACCGAACCATTATGTTGATTAACTCACATCATAATGGTTCGGTTTTTTTGTGTAGCTCCGTGTATGTCATGGCTAGTGTCTATTCATTATTTATTAGGGTGTAGATTACTACTGTCCTTTGGTAGCTGTATAATTAGTATATTTTGATTGTCATTTATCCTCTTTCCAATAATTTGTTTGTAAAATGCTACCACGGAATATTAAAATGTGAATAAGTATTAAAAAACTAAATATAATTCATTTACTAAGCTACTATTCCCATTAATAATCTACTAAAAATCACGACGCTCCTACATCCCGGTAGCGGTGAGACTGCAGATACCCATTCTCGCATTAAAAATTTTTAATGAAAACACGATCGTTCCTCTTTACAGGTCAACCGTATTCCATTCCCCCTCCATCATCAGGTTTAACGATCCCAAACCCTGCCCATACTAGTTTATGAAACTAGGGGGAATAGCGATGGAAGGATTAGTGATGTTTTGGCTCGGCTGGACAGCCTGGGTTGTTGTCACATTTTTAGTGCCAAAAACAAGTAATAGATATGGTTTTGCACTGTTTATTTTATTGTTTATTATTTTTTACTCAATAAACATTAACATGTTGTCAGGGTCAATAAACCTTGGGTTCATTTGGCTAACTGTTAGCTGTTATTGGTTTTTTCATAGACAGACTAAAAGAAATTTAATTTCATCATTTTTTTGGGTTTGGGTAATAACAGCCATTTACGCAGGGTTCACACTTTGGTCAATCTTTGATCCTATTATCTTGATTGCGAACAAAGAATGGATGGTAGCAGGACTTTTATATGTTGTTTCGTCCTTACTCATCAAATCAACATACGTACGTTTAATTGCCGTAACACTTGGTATTATGCATGGTGAGCTGTTGCTTAATCTCGTATTATCAAAAATATGGGGTACTTACGAGGTCGGAAGTGGGTTGTTCTTTGATGGATTAGCAGCAAGTTTACTCATTTTATTTGTACATCTTCTCCTCCAAAACACCCTTCGATTCTTGCGGCGTTTAACTGAAAATAGCTCCCAGGCTACACAGAGCCTATAAAACCTTTGAGATAGGGTCGACAAGCACGGTCAGATTTAGTAAGATGAGTAAGTTAGAAACGGCAAAGAATGCACTCTTTTCGAGTGGATGCTCGTGTCGTTTTTTCGTATGAACAATGACTGTTATGATTTGTGAAAGAAAAATTCATGCAGCATTTTAGAGAAAGGTTGTGGCGCTGTGACTAAACCAGTCGTGGCCATTGTAGGACGTCCTAACGTCGGAAAATCTACAATTTTTAATCGTATTGTTGGAGAAAGAATTGCGATTGTGGAAGATATTCCTGGAGTAACACGTGATCGAATCTATAGCAAAGGTGAATGGTTGGATACGGAATTTCAGGTGATCGATACAGGCGGTATTGAAATTGGAGACGAACCTCTACTTGTTCAGATGCGTGCTCAAGCAGAATTAGCAATTAAAGAATCAGATGTTATTATTTTTATGGTTAATGGGCGTGAAGGCATAACGAATGCTGATCAGGAAGTAGCTAAACTTTTGTTCCGTTCTAAGAAACCTGTTGTTCTTGCTGTGAATAAAATTGATAACGTCGAAATGCAACAGCAACTATATGAATTTTATTCATTAGGAATGGGAGAGCCATTTGGTATTTCTGGTTCACATGGATTAGGTCTGGGAGATCTTCTAGATGAGGTTAAGAGCCATTTTCCAGATGAAGAAGACGATTCGTACGACCCTGATACGATTCGTATTGCATTAATCGGTCGACCAAATGTGGGGAAATCTTCTCTCGTAAATGGCATGCTTGGAGAAGACCGAGTTATTGTCAGTGATATCGCTGGAACGACAAGAGACGCAATTGATACTCCTTTTTCTAAGGATGATCAAGACTATGTTGTCATTGATACAGCAGGTATGCGCAAACGTGGGAAAGTGTATGAATCAACGGAGAAATATAGTGTGCTTCGAGCATTAAAAGCAATTGAGCGAGCTGATGTCGTGTTAGTTGTATTAAATGCTGAAGAAGGTATTATCGAGCAAGACAAAAAAATCGCAGGTTATGCCCATGAAGCGGGACGAGCCATTGTGTTTGTTGTTAATAAATGGGATGCGGTTCTAGACAAAGATGATAAAACGATGCAAAATTTCGAACGTAAAATTCGTGAAGAGTTTCTATTCTTAACATATGCACCGATTCTATTTTTATCTGCGTTGACACGTCAACGTATGCAGCATTTGTTACCACTTGTTAATAAAGTAGCTGAAAATCACACACTACGAGTTCCAACTCATGTGCTTAACGACATGATTATGGATGCAGTTGTGATGAATCCAACTCCAACTGACAAAGGGAAACGTCTGAAGATTAATTATGTTACTCAGGTTGCTGTTGGACCACCAACCTTTGTCTTTTTTGTGAATGAGCCTGAACTCATGCACTTTTCTTATCAGAGGTTCTTAGAAAATCGACTGCGTGCTACATTTGAGCTTGAAGGAACACCAGTTAAAATCATTTCTAGAAAGAAAAATGATTAATAGAATAAAGGCAATGGGAGGAGAACGTAAATGGGACTAGCCCTTCTGGTTTCCATAATTATTGGCTATTTATTAGGTTCCGTTAGCTTTAGTTATCTCATTGGTAGAAAGCTACTCAAGCTAGACATCCGGACCATGGGAAGCGGCAATGCAGGAGCAACAAACACACTGAGAATAATGGGCAAAGGCCCGGCTATCTCCGTTTTGGTCTTGGATATTCTAAAAGGTATCATTGCGGTATGGATTGGTGTTTGGCTTGGAGATGGCAATGCCTGGGTGCCGGCGCTTGCAGGTCTTGCAGCGATTCTTGGACATAATTGGCCCATCTATTTTGGTTTTCGAGGAGGCAAGGGAGCGGCAACGACAATCGGTGTCATTGCTACTCTTGTCTTAATTCCTGCACTAACAGCAGGTGTCATTGCTATTTTAAGTATTGTTCTTACACGTTATGTTTCACTTGGGTCGCTCCTTTTTGTGATATTGACCCCTTTAACTACATGGTTATTTATGAATCATTATGATTATCCAATTGAGTATATTTATTTAACTTTAGCAGTAGCAATGCTTTCTTTATGGAAACATCGTACAAATATTAAACGTTTGGCTACTGGAACAGAAAATAAGCTAGGGTCAAAAAAAGGTGCATAATAAGAGTAGTGTGAGGAGATGAGTCGCATGACAACAATTGCTGTTTTAGGATCTGGAAGTTGGGGTACTGCACTTGGTATGGTTCTAGCTGACAACGGACATGATGTTCGAATGTGGGCGAGAAGGTCAGATCAAATTGAAGAAATAAACACCAAAAAGACAAATGCTCGCTATTTGCCGGATGTTATCCTTCCAGAAAACATGGTAGGTTTCACAAGCTTGCAAGAAGCTGTTCATCCAGTCGACGTTGTGGTATTAGCTGTACCCGTTAAAGCCATTCGAGAAGAGACAAAAAAGCTACTTGAGGTTGCTGTTCATCCACTTACGATTATTCATGTAAGTAAAGGAATTGAACCTGGTACTCAAAAGCGTGTATCTGAAATGATTGAAGAAGAAGCGGCAGGTCATTCATTACTTAAAGCGGTTGTTGCGTTGTCTGGTCCTAGCCATGCAGAAGAGGTAAGTCGTCGACAGCCTACTACGGTTACTGTTTCTTCTTTACAAACGGATGCGTCTCAACAGGCGCAAGATCTTTTTATGAATCAAAATTTTCGAGTCTACACACATACTGACCTTGTTGGAGTTGAACTTGGTGGAGCCTTAAAAAATATTATTGCTCTTGTATGTGGAGTAACAAATGGACTTGGCTATGGTGATAATACAAAAGCGGCTATTATGACTCGAGGTCTTGCTGAAATTACTCGGATGGGTGTAAAGCTTGGAGCAGATCCACTCACTTTTTCGGGGTTGTCAGGTCTAGGGGATTTAATTGTTACTTGCACAAGTGTTCATTCTAGAAACTTCCGAGCAGGAAAAATGATTGGTCAAGGTTTGTCATTAGATGAAGTCCTCGATCAAATGGGTATGGCTGTAGAGGGAGTTAGAACAACACAAGCTGCTTTTGAGATGGCCAAACGTTTTGAAGTTGAGATGCCAATTACAAATGCAATATATAATGTTCTCTTTAATGATGTGTTACCTCATGACGCAGCTGGTGAACTAATGGGTCGTGTGAAAAAGCATGAAGAAGAGCAACTAGGTAAGTAAAAAAAGACTAGGCGGCAACATGCACCATCTTTCTCCGTACGCATACGATATGTTGATACTACGTACGGAGGAGGAGAGTCGATGTCTCAAAATAAGGATTCATCTTTTTTTGATCAAATTCAAAAAAATACAAAAGTTAGACCAGACGAATTGCTGAAGTTGGCTAATTCAGTAAGTAAATCAAACTTAAAAGACGAAGCAACAGTAAGAAAATTAATACATCAGGTCTCACAGCTAGCGGGTAAACCAGTTACTAAAGAAAAAGAAGATCAGCTTGTTCAAGCGATTATAAAGAATAATGTACCTGCTGATTTTGCATCCCTTTCAAAAATGTTTAATAAAAAATAACGCTCCGATAGGCAGATGTTCGTGCAAATGCACGAATAGCGCATATACTTTTAAAGAACACAAATTTAGGGCTTGCAAAATCAGGGTTTTGTCAAGAATTGGAGAAGAGGCCCCTCTTTTCTCCAATTTTTACAATGATGATGGACAGGCTTATTGTATAATCGTTAATAGATAGTAAAGGAGGAGCAAGATGTCACAGGCAATGCTTCACATGTATATTTCTTTTGCTGGAATGATATTGATGTTTGTGTCTGCTGCCCTAGCCTTATTTAGTCGAACAAAATTAAAGGGTATTATTCAAAAGATTGTGTTATCCATCTCATTTATGTGTTTAATGGTTTCAGGTATAATCGTTTTTTATATTGTGATAGGTGGACCAACCTCAACATTTGAATAAGTAGGAGGTGCGACATTGGAACGAACTCTTTTGAAAGCGTTGTTTTTGTGTAGTCTCTGTTTTCTTTCAGGTTGTTTTTATCCTCAAAGTGAGCGGCAGGCATCACAAGCAGCTTATCTTGATCAAATGGCATCCGTTCAATCGGCCATTAACAATTTTCAAGAAGATACAGGCGTTTTACCTATTCAAACTTTTGACGAGAACACGCCTACTTATCAGCGTTACATTATTGATTTTAGGCAGTTGGTTCCACGATATATGCAGGAGCCACCAGGAACAGCCTTTGAAAGTGGTGGGATGTACCAATATGCTCTAGTTGATGTAGAAGAAAATCCAACAGTTAAAGTGATTGATCTTCATGCTGTTCAAACTATTCAGGAATTAACTAGTCGAATTAACAATTATCGATCTCAACATACATATGCACCTGTAAAAGAAATTGTAGCAAAAGGTTTGTTTGAACTTGATTATGAAATGCTCTCGTATAAGGAGGCGCCTGTAGTCATCAGTCCCTATACAGGTAATACGCTGCCATTGCTTTATTCAAATACAGGGGAGATTATTATTGATTATGCAAGTGATATAAACCAGCTGCTGCAAGAAGGAGAAGAGGTTAATGAAGGTGAGGACTTGCGTCCATTATTGTATAAAGACGCACCATTTGTTCCATTTCACTCTGTTCCCTATACGTTAAATGAATCTGGTGAGCCTGAATTAAATCCACCTTTTACGGAAACCTCAAATAATTAAATAGAAAAGTGGTCTAATCTGTCCCTTCCATTGATATATATACGATAATGGAAGGGGCATTTTTTGTGGATCGGGCTCCCCTTCCCGAAAAAAACAGAGTGTACTATTTTGTTTGCGAATCCAAAAACTAGATCATATTTTTGGGACAACGCTCATAGCATGAAGTATGTGAGGTTTCGCAAACATTCGGACAGCTCTTACATTGACTTGATCGGGAGGGGATCACGTGGAAAAGGTAGACATCTTCAAGGATATTGCAGAACGTACAGGCGGGGATATTTATTTAGGAGTAGTGGGAGCCGTTCGCACGGGTAAATCAACGTTTATTAAGAAGTTTATGGAACTAGTTGTCCTGCCAAACATTGAAAATGAATCCGAAAAGGTTCGAGCGCAGGATGAACTGCCTCAATCAGCAGCTGGTAAAACAATTATGACCACAGAGCCAAAATTTGTACCAAATCAGGCCGTATCTATTCATGTAGGGGACGGTCTTGATGTAAACATCCGATTGGTTGACTGTGTCGGCTATGCAGTACCTGGTGCCAAGGGATATGAGGATGAAAATGGTCCGAGGATGATTAATACACCTTGGTATGAAGAACCAATCCCATTTCAGGAAGCCGCTGAAATTGGCACGAGAAAAGTCATTCAGGAACACTCAACTTTAGGGGTAGTCATTACAAGCGATGGAACGATCGGGGACATCCCGCGTTATGACTATGTGGATTCAGAAACAAGAGTGATTGAAGAGCTTAAAGAAGTCGGAAAGCCGTTCATCATGGTTGTAAACAGTGTGAGACCGTATCATCCGGAAACGGAAAAATTACGAGCTCAGCTTGCAGAGGAACATGATATTCCGGTACTATCTATGAGTATTGAGAGTATGACTGATCAAGATATTCAAAATGTCCTGAGAGAAGTATTGTTTGAATTCCCAGTACATGAAGTGAATGTGAACCTGCCAAGCTGGGTTATGGTTCTACACCAAGAGCATTGGCTGCGCCAAAGCTATGAGGAATCAGTAAGGGAAACCGTCAAGGATATCAAACGACTCAGAGATGTAGACCGAGTAGTTGGACACTTTACGGAGTTTGACTTTATAGATGATGCTAGACTGGTTGGTATTGAAATGGGGCATGGCATAGCCGAAATTGATCTCTACGCACCAGATACCCTTTATGACGAGGTACTAAAAGAAGTGGTTGGTGTAGAAATTCGTGGCAAAGACCATCTGCTTTCATTAATGCAGGATTTTGCACATGCCAAGTCAGAGTATGACCAAGTTTCAGATGCCTTACAGATGGTTAAGCAAACAGGTTATGGGATTGCGGCCCCTGCCTTATCAGATATGAGCTTAGATGAACCGGAAATCATTCGACAAGGTGCACGCTTTGGTGTCCGTTTAAAAGCTGTTGCCCCATCGATTCATATGATTAAGGTAGATGTAGAATCAGAATTTGCACCGATTATCGGTACAGAGAAGCAAAGCGAAGAGCTTGTGCGATATTTAATGCAGGATTTTGAAGAAAATCCTTTATCCATTTGGAATTCGGATATCTTTGGACGGTCTCTCAACTCAATTGTTCGCGAGGGAATCTCCGCCAAGCTATCACTGATGCCTGAAAATGCACGCTACAAACTCAAAGAAACACTAGAGAGAATTATAAATGAAGGATCGGGTGGCTTAATAGCGATCATTCTGTAGCATACAACGGGACTCTGTAAAGGGTTCCTTTTTGCTTTTGGTTGTTTATATATGCTAAGATTTACACCAGAATAGCAAATGGTAGGGTTGATCTATTTGGCAAACAGGAGCGATGAAAATGAGTAACGAAAAGGAATATATTGTAATTAAAGCAAAAGAAAATGGTGTGACCGTTATCGGTCTAACGAGAGGAACGGATACACGCTTTCATCATTCTGAGAAGCTTGATAAAGGCGAGGTAATGGTGGCGCAGTTCACGGAACATACTTCTGCTATAAAGGTACGGGGAAATGCAGAAATTCAAACGAGTCACGGCTCTGTTGTTTCAGGTGAAGAGAAATAGAGTTAAAAGTAGCTTATGGATGTCCGGACATTTGATGTTGGGGCTTTACGGCTATGCTATAATTAAGAAGATGAATTTGTTAAACACTGGAGGATACATATTATGGTGAATCCCAGCCATTTACATGGAGAGGTATCAGCAATTATAGAGAAATTTAATCAACTTACTTATCATCCATATATAGAAAAGTATATTCCTGGTGTTGGAATTGATGAGGAAAAATGTCGATTGTTTTACGCGGCGTTATCTAAAAAAGCAACGAAAGAAGATGCTTTTGTTGTTACTTTGTGTGCCTTGCTTGTTCAGGCTGCACTAGATGTACATGAACAGGTATCGCTTCATCCGATTCATTCAGATGATACACGTAAAAACCGACAACTGCATGTTTTAATTGGAGATTATTATAGTAGCCTCTATTACAACTTGCTTGCTGAAGCGGATCATGTCCCGTTAACGAGGATTTTCAGCTATACGCTTCAAGAAATTAATGAACAGAAAATGGATGTGTATGAGGCAAGTGAAGTCAGCTATGAAGAAATTGCCGCTCGTCTAACATTTATTCAATCAGGGTTATACGGAAAACTACTCGAAGAATTTGAGCTAACACAGTATAAAGAAGTCTTTGAATCACTGTTTTTTTACGCTCGATATATAGATGAGTGGAACAACTGGACAAGTGGTCAAGGCTCATTGTTAATGAAAACAATTGCATCAAATGACAAGACTGTTGATGAACAGGAAGCCTTTACTCGCAAACAGGATTCGCTTTTAACAGACCTAGATTTGCTCATGGAAAAGCATGTTGATCTTCGAGAACACATAGAGAGGTTTCTCTCAGATTCCATTGGGCCAACACCAATCGGTTCTACAAAAAGAAAGGTGAGATAGATGGTTCAACAATCGAAAGAAGAACGTGTCCATCAAGTATTTGAATCAATTTCATCACAGTATGACCGTATGAACTCGGTAATTAGTTTGCAACTTCATAAAGTATGGCGTAAGGACGTCATGAAGATGATGAATGTTCAGGCAGGAGATTCATCTCTAGATGTTTGCTGTGGTACGGCTGATTGGACAATTGCGCTTGGACAAGCTGCAGGTCAAGATGGCCGAACAGAGGGACTGGATTTCAGTCAAAATATGCTAAAAGTAGGGCAAGTAAAACTCAAGGAAAAGCAATTAGAGTACATACAGTTACATCATGGGAATGCGATGGAGCTTCCATTTGAAGATAACCAGTTTGATTATGTCACAATTGGTTTTGGTCTGCGTAACGTTCCTGATTATCTTCAAGTACTAAAGGAAATGGAACGCGTTGCTAAACCAGGGGGTATGATTGTTTGTTTAGAAACGTCTAATCCAACACTACCTGTATATAAACAGGTATATCAACTGTACTTTAGACATCTTATGCCGTTAGCTGGTAGAATCTTTGCTCGTAGCCACAAAGAATATTCTTGGTTACAAGAGTCGACTCAGACCTTCCCTTCAAAAGAAGAGCTTGCCAAACTTTTTAAAGAGGTTGGTTTGTCAAAAGTAAAATACAAAAGTTACTCAGGTGGAGCAGCAGCTGTACATTGTGGAATTAAAACGAATCACTAGATTTATGATAAAAAAACGGCCATTCACAGGGCCGTTTCGCATACGTAAGGAGCAGATATTGTGATACGGAAGTTAAAAATCATTTTAGAAATGATTAAGTTTGAACATACGGTGTTTGCATTACCGTTTGCATTTATGGGGACCATCTTAGGAAGTTTACTTATTAATGACCGTTTTCCACTTTGGACAGATTGGATCTGGATCATTGTAGCTATGTTCGGTGCAAGAAGCGCTGCCATGTCTCTCAATCGATTAATAGATGAAAAGATTGACCGGCATAACCCACGTACTGCTGAACGGGCGATTCCAAGCTGGTTTAGTGTCAAAGGTTGAAGTGTTGGTCTTTATTGTGGCATCTTTTGCGTTATTATTTATCGCTGCGTTTCAATTAAATCCTTTAGCGGTTGTCTTTTTACCATTGGCAGTATTTCTTTTAGTGTTTTATTCATACACAAAACGTTTCACATGGGCTTGCCACATCGTGTTAGGGTTAACGATTGGATTTGCTCCACTTGGGGGTTGGATTGCTGTAACAGGCGAGATTAGTTGGGTTATTATTGTGCTATATCTAGCAGTAACCTTTTGGTTAGCTGGATTTGATACGGTTTATGCAACACAAGATGCTGATTATGATCGTGAACGTGGTTTGTATTCAATCCCAAGCCGTTTTGGAGTAGCCAAAGCATTAATCATTGCACGAGCATTTCATGTGATTAGCTTCTGTGCCTTTTTAGCCTTGTTTTTTATGACTGGCCTTTTAGGTTGGATCTATCTTACTGGTGTGATTATTGCAGGTGTTATGATGATTTATCAGCATACACTCGTTTCAAAAGATGATCTTTCTAGAGTGATGTTTGCCTTCTTCCCAATGAATGGCACACTTAGCGTGGTTATGTTCCTCTTTACGTTAGGAGATATTCTACTATGAGTTTTAATCATCCGTACATCGTCGGTATAACTGGTGCAAGCGGAGGGATTTATGGGATACGCCTAGTACAGGAGCTTTTAAAGCTTGAAAAAGAAGTGCACCTTGTGCTAACTGAGGCGGCATGGCAAGTTTTTAAAGCTGAGATGCAGCTTGATACATCAGATCGAGAAAAATTGCTTCATTCCTTATTTGAAAGAAACAGGCATATGCTTCACATTCATGATCTTCATGATTATGCAGCTCCTATTGCTAGTGGTTCCTTTAAAACGCAAGGAATGATTGTAATGCCATGTTCAATGGGTTCTCTCTCCGGTATGGCAATAGGCGCCTCGGGTAACCTGATTGAGAGAGCGGCAGATGTTATGTTAAAAGAACATCGAAAGTTAATTATTGTTCCAAGGGAAACGCCGCTTCATCAGATCCAACTAGAGAATATGCTGAAGCTTTCAAAAGCGGGGGCAATTATTCTACCTGCTATGCCTGGATTTTATCATTCACCGAAGTCTCTTGATGATTTAATTGATTTTGTTGTTGGCAAAGCCCTTGATATGTTGGATGTTGAGCATGAGTTGTTTAAAAGATGGGGGTCAAAATCATGACGTTACGAATTGGGGAAATTGAATATGCAAATATCCAACCATTTTTTGATAAGTTGGATCGTCCGCAATTAGTAGCTGAAGGCTTTCAACTGACGACTGATGTTCCAAGCCGTATTAATCAAAAATTAGCTGGAGGATCAGTTGACCTAGCAGGGATTTCCTCTTTTTCGTATGCACAGCATGCTGAAGACTACTCTATTCTACCTGACCTGTCCGTTTCATCTAAAGGAGAAGTCAGGTCCCTGTATCTCTTTTCAAAAGTTCCAATCGATCAGCTTAATGAAAAGGGTGTGGCTTTAACAGCAAGCTCGGCAACAACCGTGCATTTGCTTAAGATCATTTTGCTTTCATTTTATGAACTCAATGTGCAGTACCATACGATGAAACCGAACTTAGATGAGATGCTACTTACTCATGATGCGGCTTTGTTAATAGGTGATGATGCAATTAGGGCAGCTCGCACAGCGAATAACTTATACATGTATGATTTAGGCGAACTATGGTATCAGCATACAGGACTTCCGATGTCTTATGCGGTTTTTGCGGTTCGTAATGAAGTGCTAAGTACTCACGAAAACGAGCTAGAAAAAATCTACCAGGCGCTTGTAAACAGTAAGCAACTTAGTGAGTCTAATCAATATCAGGATCTTTCAAAACGTTTTACGTTAAAACAAGGTGGAACATTTGATTTTTGGCAATCATATTTTCAAAATCTATGGTATCATTTTAACGAAGAAAACAAACGTGGATTATTATATTATTATAAGCTGGCTTATGAGTATGGATTCTTGTCAAAGTCAATTCACTCAATCAGTGTGTGGAGTAAGGTTCACTCCTGATATGGCGGGCAGGATAAGGTGGAAGAATGAAACTAGCAGATATCTATGGGCATTTTCAATCCGATATTAAAGTCATTGAAAAAGAATTAGAAGAAACCATTCAAGCAAGACATGAAGTGTTACGGAAGGCTTCAACCGATTTACTCCATGCGGGGGGAAACGCATTAGACCGGTGTTTGTTCTGTTGGCTGCTAGATTTGGGACATACGATATACATGCGTTAAAGCATATTGCCGTTTCGTTGGAACTTATTCATATGGCATCACTAGTTCATGATGATGTTATTGATGATGCGGAGCTGCGACGTGGTCGAAAAACGATCAAATCACAATGGGACAACCGTGTGGCAATGTATGCAGGGGATTATATTTTTGCAAAAGCCGTTCAAACGGCTACATACTTCGATAATCGCTCCATTCATTTAATTATCTCTGATGCGATCATGGAAATGTGTATTGGTGAAGTCGAACAAATTCGAGACCAATTTAATTGGGATCAAAACATTCGCACGTATTTCCGCAGAATCAAAAGGAAAACAGCTCTACTGATTGCGGTTAGCTGCAAACTTGGAGCCATTGCTGCAGACACAAGCGATGAGATTCAACGCCGTTTGTACCTCTTCGGCTATTATGTTGGAATGTCATTTCAAATAACGGATGATATCTTGGATTTTGTTGGAACGATGGAACAGATTGGTAAGCCTGCAGGTGGAGACTTACGTCAAGGCAATGTTACTCTTCCGGCCTTATACGCAATGCATCAAAAACCTGAGCTAAAAGCAGAGATTATGCAAAAGCTATCTAAGGATCAGCATCATGATGATATGGGACGGATTATCCAGGATATCAAGGATTCAGGTGGGATAGAATATGCCGTATCCATTAGTGATAAGTATTTAGCTAAAGCATTTAAGCAGCTTGATGCACTTCCGGATGTAGAAGCGAAAACATATTTCTTGCAACTGACTTCTTACATTGGTAGACGTAAATTTTAAAACGGATAAGAGCCCGTTGTTGTTATTGTCAATGACTGGCTCTTTTGTTATACTAATTAATGTAAGCGGATGCAAACTATATTTTCATAGAGAAGCGAGGCTATACATATGGAGCGTACATACTTAATGATTAAGCCAGACGGAGTACAAAGAGGCTTAATTGGAGAAATCATTTCGCGATTTGAAGCAAAAGGCTTTACACTTGTTGCAGGTAAGTTCACTCAGTTAACAAGAGAGCTTGCCGAGACTCATTATGGCGAGCATAAGGAACGGCCCTTTTTCGGAGAGCTAGTTGATTTTATTACCTCTGGCCCTGTGTTCGCAATGGTGTGGGAAGGTGAAAATGTCATCAAATCTTCTCGCACTCTAATTGGTGTAACGAACCCAATCGAAGCAGCTCCAGGTACGATTAGAGGCGATTACGGTGTTCATGTGGGAATGAATATCATTCATGGTTCAGACTCAGAAGAAAGTGCAAAAAGGGAAATTGATCTCTTTTTCACAAGCAATGAACTTGTTACATACGAAAAAACACTCAAGCAGTGGATTTAATTCATCTTGCCTGTTCCTTTTTTTAAGGAGCAGGTTTTGTTGTTTTCAAAGATTGGTTGAGAGATATACATAAAATAAGGTATGATGAGCAAAAGATATAGAAAAGGGAGCACACATGAACGGCGACGACTATGAACTTTTTACTATTGCGATGAAACAAATGACAGGTATTGATTTAGCTTCATATAAGGAAGCGCAAATGAAACGACGGTTAACGTCCTTCCGAGAAAAAAAGGGCTATTCAGACTTTCATTCTTACATTCGGGCTCTTAAAGAAAATCAGCAGCTACTTGAAGAATGTCTAGAGAGAATGACAATTAATGTGTCTGAATTCTATCGCAACCGCTCAAGGTGGGAAGTTTTAGATAAGCAAATTATTCCCTCCTTATTAAAGACATCTCGCTCTTTAAAGACATGGAGTGCAGCTTGCTCATCAGGTGAAGAGCCTTATACATTGGCCATGCTTTTATTAAACCATCTTAGACCAAATGATTTTTCTATTCTTGCAACAGATCTTGATCGTGTGATTTTAGAGCGAGCTCAGCTTGGTTTATATGGGGAGAGGTCAATAAAAGAAGTACCAGAAAAAATGTTACATACTTATTTTACAAAAAAAGAGTCAATCTATGAGGTAGACTCCTCACTCAAAAAACAGGTTACCTTTAAAAATCAAAATTTACTGACTGACTCCTTTGAATCGCAGTTTGATTTGATTATTTGCAGAAATGTGATGATTTATTTTACGGAAGAAGCGAAACATATTCTTTATAAGAAGTTCAGTAAGGCATTACGTCCGGGCGGTATCTTATTTGTTGGTAGTACGGAACAGATCTTTAATCCAGATACGTATAACTTCAAAAGTAAAGAAACCTTTTTTTATGAGAAGATAGAGTAATAAATGTCGGTTTTCAAGTTCGAGACAAGACAGTACTCTAAAAATATGTTATAATTTAACGCATAAAAGCGATAAAGAATAAACGTCAAAGCTATAATTTATGGGGGGCATATAGATGAGGTATTTAACAGCAGGTGAATCACATGGACCACAGCTTACAACTATTATAGAAGGCTTACCAAGCTCAGCTTGAGCTATTGGCAGAGGATATTAATACGGAGCTTGCTAGACGTCAAGGTGGATATGGTCGAGGACGACGTATGCAAATTGAGAAAGATCAGGTTCAAATTACAAGTGGAGTGCGCCATGGTAAAACAACAGGAGCGCCTGTCGCGTTAGTCGTAGAAAACAAAGATTGGACTCACTGGACAAAAGTAATGGGAGCAGAACCAATCTCAGAAGATGAGGAAAAGGAAGTTAAACGTAAACTCACTAGACCTAGACCAGGGCATGCAGATCTTAATGGAGCCATAAAATATGGGCATCGAGATATGCGTAATGTGTTAGAACGTTCTTCTGCTCGAGAAACAACCGTGCGTGTAGCTGCTGGAGCAGTGGCTAAAAAAATTCTAAAAACATTTGGCATTGAAGTAGCTGGGCATGTGCTTGAAATTGGTGGTGTTCGTGCTGTTGAAACCGAGTATCAATCTGTTCGTGACTTGAAAGAACGTTCTGAGGCATCACAAGTACGGTGCTTAGATGAACAAGCTTCTGACCAAATGATTGCAGCCATTGATCAAGCTAAAAAAGATGGGGATTCAATTGGTGGCGTGGTAGAAGTAGTCGTGGAAGGTGTACCAATTGGACTTGGTAGTCACGTACAATATGACCGTAAGCTAGATGCTAAGATTGCTGGTGCAATTATGAGCATTAATGCCTTTAAAGGTGTTGAAATCGGGATTGGATTTGAAGCAGCTCGTTTGCCAGGTAGCCGAGTTCACGATGAGATTCTCTGGAGTGAAGAAAGCGGTTATACACGTAAAACGAACAATCTTGGTGGATTTGAAGGTGGCATGACAAACGGAATGCCAATTGTGGTGAAGGGTGTTATGAAACCTATTCCAACTCTATACAAACCACTACAAAGTGTTGATATTGATTCAAAGGAGCCATTCCAAGCTAGCATCGAACGTTCTGACAGCTGTGCCGTTCCGGCAGCCTCTGTTGTTGCAGAAGCTGTTGTTGCATGGGAAGTAGCCAATGCTCTATTAGAGACATTTGGTCAGGACCGGGTTGACGCTATTTCAGAAAACATCCGTAAACACCAAGATGAAGCGAAGGGCTTTTAAATGAAAAAAGTTCAAGTGAACACAAAGAATCACGAGTATCATGTCTATCTTGATAAAGGGATCAGGTTTCGTGTTGGTGAATTATTGTCAGAGTGCTTAAAAGATAAGCCTTCTTCCGTTTTTATTGTCTCTGATTCAACGGTCGCTCCGCTTTATCTTAAAGACGTGATGAATAGCCTACCAACGGATCTCAGTGTTTCCTCAGTTATTATCCCAAGTGGTGAGCAATCAAAATCATTTAGTGAGTATGAACGTTTGCATACAGAAGCCCTAAAAGCTGGCCTAGATCGAAAATCGGTCCTGATTGCTTTAGGTGGTGGAGTGGTTGGAGATATTGCTGGATTTGTGGCAGCAACTTATATGCGTGGTATTCGTTTTATTCAGATGCCTACAACACTTCTGGCTCATGATAGCAGCGTGGGTGGAAAAGTCGCAATTAATCATGCGTTAGGAAAAAATATGATTGGGGCTTTCCATCAACCGGAAGCTGTGTTTTATGATACTGAGATGTTATTTTCACTTCCAGAAAGAGAGTGGAGAGCAGGTTTTGCAGAAGTATTTAAGCATGGTTTGATACTCGATCACTCATTTTTTGAATGGCTTAAAGAAAATGTCACCGACTTTACTTCAATAAATGAAGACTTAATAACGGATGTGCTTGCGCGCTCGATTGCGATAAAAGCAAAGGTTGTTTCAGAAGACGAACGAGAACAAGGTATACGCGCATATCTTAATTTAGGTCATACACTTGGTCATGCTATTGAAGCTGTATCAGGTTATGGGAAAATTACACATGGAGAAGCAGTAGTGATTGGCTTTGTTTTTGCGATGAAACTGAGTGAAAAGCATTTTCATACAAACCTTGACATTCCTTCCCTTATAACATGGGTAGAGACATTTGGTTATGAGACCGTAATTCCAAGCTGAGTTAGATCGAAACAAATTATTAGATGCTATGAAAAAAGATAAAAAAACAGAGGCCGGTAGTATTCGGATGGTCCTATTGAAGAAACTTGGAGAAGCCTGTGTTGAAAAAATAGAGACTGATGTTATTCGTTCTCTTCTGAACGAGAATGAAGGAGGCGGGCAGAATGGTTAGAGGCATACGGGGAGCAACAACCGTAATAAATAATAATGAATCCCAAATTCTCAATGAAACGGAATCGTTGTTTTTGGCCATTGCAGATCAAAATGATATTGATCCGGAAGATGTAGCACAGGTTTTAATCACTGTGACTGGTGACATCGATGCCGCTTTTCCGGCAAAAGCAATGAGAAGATTAGAGGGATGGGATTTTGTTCCTGTCACATGTGCACAAGAAATTAATGTTCCAGGTGGCATGCCACTCTGTATCCGAATTTTAATGACAGTGAATACAGAGAAGTCACAAAGAGAAATCAATCATATTTATTTAAATGATGCAGTTAAACTTCGTCCTGATTTGGTAAAGTCAAAGGTTGATAGTTGACGTACGAAAGTGATTTAGGTACAATTTACAAAAGTGTACGGACCAGAGGGTCTGTAGCTTCAGTTGAGTGAACAAGTTGAGTTATTTTAAATAATGAGAAGAGCTGAGTTGAGAAGAGCAGAGCCTGAGCGGAGACGAGATCTATTTGTCTTTAACACGCCCACTGAGTCTGTCTCAGTGGGCGTTTTTGTCTATAAAACGCCTCTATTACTCCATCCTTTTCCTCTACAGCCCTCAAAATTGAGGAGCGAATAATCTGATGAAGCAAAAATCCTTTGAAACGTTTTCAAATGCAGTTCAAACGTATGACACGGTTACTTATACAGCTAGATATTTTGCAGATGGTTTAACACCCATCCATATTGTTCAAAAATTACATGATCAAGTCGCTTTTTTACTTGAAAGTAAGGATGAGCAGTCTACATGGTCGCGGTATTCTTTTATTGGATTGGATCCTTTGTATAGCTTAAAAGAAACTGGTGGTCGTTATCTAACAACGGATCGCCAAGGCAAACAAATTGTAGACGAAGCAAGTTTTAACCAAGCGTTAGAAGAGACGATGAATATTCTTCATGTTGAACCCGTTGACCTACCTATTCCATTTCGTGGAGGGGCAGTAGGTTATATGAGCTATGACGCAATTGAAACGATTGAGCCAAAATTAAAAAGAGAGCTTGAGAATCAAGTGCCTCATTACCATTTTATTTTTTGTGAGACGTTAATTGCCTATGATCATTTACAAAAAGAACTAATCATTATTGTTCATCTACCAGTTGTGGATCGATTAGATGCAAACCAGCTTTATCAACAAGGTAAAGACAAAGTGAGCAAGATTCTTACTGAATTAGAGCAGTCATCGTCGTCGTTTTTATCAGCGGGGGTTCCAGCGAGTCATGAAGAAGTATCATTTGAGGATGTAAGCTCAAATTACACAAAACAAGCATTTATTAAAGATGTGGAAACGATCCAAGAATACATCAAAGCAGGAGATGTGTTTCAAACTGTACTCTCACAGCAGTTTACAATGCCTGTAACGGTTGGAGCGTTGGACATTTACCGAGTACTTCGTTTAATTAATCCGTCTCCTTATTTATTTTATCTGCGTTATGATGGGCTTGAAATTGTCGGCAGTTCTCCGGAACGGTTAGTCCAGGTTCAAGATGACCATGTAGAGATTCATCCGATTGCCGGGACTAGACGACGAGGCAAAACGCCAGAGGAAGATCTCGCATTAAGCTCAGAGTTATTAGCCGATGAAAAAGAACGTGCAGAGCACTATATGCTTGTTGACTTAGCACGTAATGATGTTGGACGAATTGCTAAATACGGATCCGTCAAAACACCGCAGCTTTTAGAAATTGGTTTGTTTTCACATGTGATGCATATCGTGTCTAAAGTGACAGGAGAACTACATCCAAAAACAAAACCTTTGGAAGCATTAATGGCATCCTTCCCTGCTGGTACTGTTTCTGGTGCTCCTAAAATTCGTGCGATGGAAATATTGCAAGAACTTGAGCCTACAAGAAGAGGCATTTATGCAGGAGCTATTGGCTACTTAGGATATGATGGCAACATTGATTCCTGTATCGCCATTCGAACGATGACCATACAAGATGGAATAGCAACGATTCAAGCAGGTGCAGGTGTTGTGGCAGACTCAAATCCGGAATCAGAGTATGAAGAAACACAAAACAAAGCAAAAGCGTTAATTCGAGCGGTGCAGGTAGCAGAGGGTATGTTTCAAGCAGAGGGGGCGCCATTAAATGTTTAAACAATTGCTAGCTAAATGTGCTGAGGGACAGCACTTACTTGAAGATGAAGCGTATGTAGCAATGGATTTGATTATGAAAGATAAGGTTGAGGTTAGTCAAATTGCTAGTCTAATTAGCATGATGAGGCTTCGTGGTGAGACAGTTGAGGAGTTGATTGGATTCACCAAAGCAATGAGAGCACATGCAGTCTCTATCCCTCACACCTTAGATGTAGTATTGGATACATGCGGAACGGGCGGGGACAATCTTGGCACATTTAATATTTCAACAGCCGTTTCGTTTGTCGCAGCAACCGCAGGCGTTCCGGTTGCAAAACATGGAAACCGAGCTGTTACCTCCAAAAGTGGTAGTGCCGATGTTTTAGAATACCTAGGAATTGATATTCAGAAAAGTCCTGAAGCCGCAGCCCAGGCACTTGAGCAGACTGGTTTAAGCTTCTTATTTGCGCCACTTTATCATTCATCAATGAAATTTGCTGCACCCGCAAGAAAACAAATTGGTTTTCGAACCATTTTTAATCTACTTGGACCAATGACAAACCCTGCAGGTGCCGATCATCAATTAATTGGAGTGTCTGGTCGCGAGCATGCTTTAAAAATGGGAGAAGCCATTCGAAGACTTGGTACAACACACACGGTGCTTGTTACCGGAGCAGATAATCTTGATGAATGTTCAGTGCATGGATCAACACAAATTGTTGATGTGCAAAATGATGAGATCCATGTCTACGAAATAACACCTGAAGAGGTAGGAATAAAACCAGGTTTACTAGCAGAGATTCAAGTGAATAGTGTGCAAGAAAGCGCAAATCTGATCAGACGTGTATTTGATGGTACGGCCAATCAATCTGCTATTTCTATAGTCATCTTTAATGCTGGTGTGGCCTTATATGCCGCTAATCACGTCCAGTCGATTCAAGAAGGTGTTGCCCTAGCCAAAGATCTATTACAGAGTAACAAAGTCCTAAACTATACAAGTGAACGACAACCACACCAGGAGGGCTACAAACATGCTTGAAACGATATTAAATACAAAAAAACAAGAAATCGCTACCCTTGTTATGCCCGAGTCAACGAAGGTAGAAAGACGTTCACTCTATCAAGCAATTAAACAGCCAAATCGAGAGCTTGGTTTGATTGCTGAGGTAAAGAAGGCGTCTCCCTCAAAAGGACTGATTAGAGAGGATTTTCAGCCTGTTGAGATCGCTAAAGCTTATGAGGCCGCCAATGCGGATGCAATCTCTGTCTTAACAGATCAACAATATTTTCAAGGTCATCGAGATTTCTTAACGGCGATTAAAAAAGAAACAAATATACCGATCATGAGAAAAGATTTTATCATTGATGAACAACAAGTAGAGGAAAGTTTTCGTATTGGGGCTGACGCAATCCTGTTAATAGCAGGCACTGTTTCGGACGAAGAGCTTTTTCAATTGTATCAATCGTCTCATCAAAAAGGGATGGAATGTTTAGTAGAAGTTCACGCTGCAAGTGAACTCTCAAGCCTACTAACGGTTTTTACCCCTGAATTAATTGGAATTAACAATCGTAATCTTAAAACCTTTTCAACATCCCTCGCGCAAACAGAGGACATTGCAAAACTGGTTCCAGAGGGCAGCTTATTTGTCAGTGAAAGTGGTATACATGGTTATGAGGATGTGAAACGAGTACAAAAAGCCGGTGCAGGTGCAATTTTAGTTGGAGAATCATTGATGCGTGCTGAATCTCCGAATCTTGGCATCAAACATTTATTTGGGGAGCTCACTCATGACTCCACTTCTTAAATATTGTGGGAATAAAAGCAGTGAGGATCTAGCTGTAACTACATCAAGTAAGGCTGATTATCTTGGATTTGTTTTTGTACCTGGAACAAAACGGTATGTAGAGCCAAAAAAGGTGAACACATGGCTTGAAAAAAACCGTATCAATCCCAAAAAACTGGTTGCATTGTTTGTTAATGAATCTCCCCATATGATAGAGGAAATATGTACACTATTACCTATTGATGTCATTCAATGCCACGGCACTGAATCTCCTACATTTGTTACTAATATTAAACAAAAAACAGGAAAAGAAGTCTGGAAGGTGATTCATCATCATCCGGAGGCTATCAGTCAAATGCAAACATTTAATGGTATTGCTGATGGGTATATTGTTGATACAAAGGTAGCAGGTAGCTTGGGTGGAACGGGTCAAACGTTTGATTGGGAGCAGATTCCTGGTTATATTAAAGAAGGAAAAAGACAGTCCGTACCTGTTTTTATTGCAGGCGGCGTGGATGCTACTAATATTGCTAGACTAGCTTCTTATTCACCAGATGGGATCGACCTATCAAGTGGAATTGAGGTAAATGGTCACAAGTCCCCAGAATCCATTAGAGAATTAGAGAAGGAGTTGTTAAGGCATGACCATACACTATCCTGATGCAAAAGGACGGTTCGCAGAGTTTGGCGGCAAATATGTGCCGGAAACATTAATGAGTGTCATTGAAGAATTAGAAGAGGCACTAGACGAGGCCATGAAGGATCAATCATTTATTGATGAATATCATGAGCATCTACGTGAATACGCAGGTCGTCCTACTGCTCTTTCCTATGCCAAAAATATAAGTGAACAAATAGGCGGGGCTAAGATTTATTTGAAGCGAGAAGATCTACTTCATACGGGTGCGCACAAATTAAACAATGCGATGGGTCAAGCCCTGCTTGCAAAAAGAATGGGTAAAACAAAAATTGTCGCTGAGACAGGTGCTGGACAACACGGTGTGGCCACAGCGACAATCGCTGCTCGTTTTGGATTAGAATGTAAGGTATTTATGGGAACAGAGGACATTGAGCGCCAGTCTTTAAATGTGTTCAGAATGGAACTGCTTGGAGCAGAGGTTATTCCAGCTGAATCTGGAAGCAAAACGTTAAAAGATGCCACAAATGAAGCGATTCGTTATTGGGTAGCAAATGCTGAGGACACCTTCTATTTAATTGGTTCCGTTGTTGGTCCACATCCTTATCCGAAGATGGTCCGTGATTTCCAACGAATAATTGGTGACGAAGCAAAAGTCCAAATGCTTGCTGCGGAGGACCGTTTACCTAGTGAAATTATTGCTTGCGTAGGCGGAGGCAGTAATGCGATTGGTACCTTTTATCCGTATTTGAATGATGATGTGAAGCTGACAGGTGTAGAGGCAGCTGGATTGGGAGTTGATACAGATCAACATGCTGCAACGATTACAAAAGGTACACCAGGTGTGATTCACGGGTCCTTAACCTATCTAATCCAAGACGAGGCCGGACAGATTATTGAGCCTTATTCGATTTCAGCTGGCTTAGATTATCCTGGAGTAGGACCAGAGCACGCTCACCTCGCCAAAAGTGGCAGAGTTCAATACAAAGCAGTAACGGATGAACAAGCGTTAGATGCACTAATACGCTTGTCAAAAGAAGAGGGAATCATTCCAGCCATTGAATCGGCGCATGCGTTAGCCATTGCATTTGAGCACGCTGCAGAGCGATCAAAAGATGACATCATTCTAGTCTGCTTATCTGGTCGAGGGGATAAAGATGTGCATACAATTCGTAAGCATGTGGAAGGGAGGCAGACAACATGAGTAGTAAACGACTAGAGGCTACATTAAAACAAGAGTCAAACTTATTTATACCATTTATAACGGCAGGTGACCCAACTGCTGAAGCGACCGTTGATATCGCACTGACATTGCAGGAGGCAGGTGCTTCTATTCTAGAGTTAGGTATCCCATACTCAGACCCTCTAGCAGATGGACCAACGATTCAAGCGGCTTCAAAACGCGCATTAAAAAACGGCATGTCTCTTTCTGCTGCTCTTCAATTGGTACCGGTGATGCGAGAGCGTGGGTTAACGATCCCGGTTATCATATTTACATATGTCAATCCACTGCTGCAATACGGTGTAAAGCGATTTACTGAAGAAGCTGCTGCTCTTGGTATAGACGGAATATTAGTGCCTGACCTTCCTTTTGAAGAGAGTGATGAACTCAGTAACTACTGTGAAAAGGAGAATCTAGCTCTAATATCGCTTGTTGCACCAACTTCAAACGAAAGAATCAAAAAAATTGCTAGCCGTGCCCAAGGCTTTTTATATTGTGTCTCCTCACTTGGAGTAACTGGGGCAAGGAAAGATCTTGATCCAAGAATTGAAGAGTTTTTAAAAACGGTAAGAGGGTCTAGCCACGTGCCTATTGCTGTTGGCTTTGGCATCTCAACCTCAGCTCAAGTGCAAACGATCCAAGGATTAGCTGATGGAGTTGTTGTTGGGAGTGCCCTTGTCCAAGCAAATAGGTGAGCTAGAGCAAAGTTTAAAAAACGCCGATGAAAAAGAGTTAGCGCTTCAACGCATTAAATCATTTGTCAAAGCATTGATTTCAGAGTAACATAGTCTAGGAAGTAACTTAGACTATAAAGAGGTGCAATTATGCAGGCGAAACCGCAACTTTATGGACTTCCCGCTTACAAACCGGGTAAGCCAATTAGCGAAGTCAAAAAGGAATTAGGATTAGACAAAGTGATCAAACTTGCATCAAATGAAAATCCATACGGATCATCTGAAAAGGCGAAACAGGCTGTCATTGATGCCGTGATGGATTCAGCTATTTATCCAGATGGTTATTCTAGCGTACTCAGACATAAAGTTGCTGACCATTTAGGTGTGAAAGAAGAGCAACTTATTTTTGGAAATGGAACGGATGAAGTGATTCAATTTCTTTGTCGTGCTTTTTTATCCCCAACGGATAATACGGTTATGGCAGACCCAACGTTTTCACAATATAAGCTAAATGCTGCCATTGAAGGTGCTGAAATTCGTGAAGTACCTTTAACAGAAGCAGGAGACCATAATTTAGATGAAATGCTTAATCAAATTGATGAGCACACAAAAATTGTTTGGGTATGTAACCCGAATAATCCATCTGGAAACTACATTGGAAAAGAAGCATTTATGCGCTTTTTAAGTCAGGTACCAGAACATGTCATTGTTGCAAGTGATGAAGCGTATATTGAGTACACAATTGCAGAGGACTATCCTGATACCATTTCGTTATTAAATCAATATAAAAACCTAGTGATTCTTCGTACTTTTTCTAAGGCGTATGGACTTGCGTCTCTTCGAATTGGATATGGAGTGGCGGGAAGTGAGCTTATTCAAGTCATGGAGCCTCTTCGTCCAGCCTTTAATACAACGGCCTATGCACACGCTGCTGCGGTTGCAGCAATTGATGATCAGGAATTTGTCCAAAAATCATCAAGAAAAAATCGTGAGGAATTAGAGAAATTTGAAGCGTTTTGTAAAGAACATGATCTTTTCTATTATCCATCTCAAACAAACTTTATTTTAATTGATTTTGGTATACCTGGAGATGAGATCTTTACTTACCTGCTATCAAAGGGCTATATTACTCGATCTGGGCAAGCACTTGGGTTCCCAACGTGTATTCGAATTTCAATAGGCTCAGAGGAGGAGAACAAAGGGGTCATTCAAGCAATGCAAAACCTGCTAGATGAGCGTACCCCGGGTACTAAATCATAGGAACAAAGAGTGTTGGAGTGAACAGGATGAAACGAGAAGTATTAATGATTGGGCTAGGATTAATTGGCGGCTCAATTGCATTAGGCATTCGAAAAGAACATGATGTAAAAATGGTTGGATTTGATATAAATGAAGAACAGGTCAGAATGGCTATTTCATTAGGAATTGTAGACGAGAGGGCGGAGTCATTAGAAAAAGCGGTTAGCTCTGCTGATTTAATTGTGCTAGCCGTTCCGGTTGCAGCATCTGAGCGTCTAATTTCTGAGATGAATACTTTTTCATTTAAATCTGGTGCCATTATGACTGATGTCGGCAGTACAAAGCTAACAATCTGTAATAAAGCTAAGGAATTAAGTAATAAAATAGCATTTGTCGGTGGACATCCAATGGCAGGTTCACATAAAAGTGGAGTAAGTGCAGCGAAGGTTCATTTATTTGAGAATGCTTTTTATGTATTTACCCCCGATGCTGATACAGTGTCATCAGTGATGTCTACATTAAAAGATTGGTTAAAGGGTACAAAAGCAAATTTCATCGAGATGAGCCCAAAGGAACATGATGAAATTACAGGAGCGATAAGTCATTTTCCTCACATTATAGCAGCCAGTCTTGTTCATCATGTGGAATCTGAAGAGAATCGTGATACCAATGTAACAAGACTTGCTGCAGGTGGTTTCCGTGATATCACACGGATTGCCTCATCAAGCCCTGAGATGTGGCGGGATATCTTGCTACTTAATCAATCAAGTTTGCTTAGATTATTAGATAGCTGGACAACGAAATGCAACAAGTTAGAACGTTATTAGAAACAAAAGACAGTGATGGCATTTTTCAATATTTCAAGCAAGCTAAAGACTTTCGTGAAAAACTACCAGAACGAAAAAAGGGTGCAATCCCTGCTTTTTACGATTTATTTGTTGATGTTCCTGACCATCCTGGGGCAATCTCAGATGTTACCGGAATCTTGGCCGAAGCGGAAATTAGCTTAACAAACATCAGAATTCTCGAAACACGTGAGGACATTATGGGTGTGCTTCGTTTAAGCTTCCGCTCAGAAGAAGATCGCGAACAAGCAAAATATCAACTAAGTCTGCATACATTTGAAAGTTATACCTTGTAAGAATAAGGCGCGCATAAGTATATAAATTTATCTGAATTAGCTTGGACAGAAGTGTTTTAGCTATCAAAAAAATGAACCATAATGACGTGAGAAACATCATTATGGTTCATTTTTTGTCTATTAAAAGTCGCTTGATTAAGACTTTACTATATAAAAGTTTTTTTATAATTTAATGATCTTTTCCACCGCGTTTGAAATTCGAAGAGAACATTTTCAGATTTTCTTGATCACAACTTAACATCAATTAGGTAGGGTAGAATTACATTTGAAAATTGCATGTCATTGAGGTTTTTAATCATGGAGAAACTATCCAGTATGTTAATGTGAATTTCGTTGTTCTGATTTCAAATAGTCACACTCTTTTTCGAACAAAAAAAACCTGCAACCCAAAGCGTAAACGCTTTCAATTACAGGATCAGCTAATTGCTGAATTCAATAGTATGGATAGGAGTGGAGAGAAACCATACGCTTAATATTTATTATATAGAAAACGCTTTCATTGTCAACACATCTAGAAAAAATAATAGAGATTTTTTTGTTCTTAGCTTCTTATCAACAGCATAGCTTGTCTTAATAAGATCTTCAACACTTGGGGAGGACTGCTAATGTATTTGTTGAATGAAGCGTTACGAATCAAACAACAGCAAGTATCTCGTCAATCGTATGTCATTGCAGATGGAAAAATCGCGTATATAAAAGAACGAATGCCGTATTGGAAAAAATGGCGAGTAGATTTACGTAACCTTGTGCTCGCACCTGCAAAGATTGGAATGGACGAGCAGTTTCTAGAAGTAGAAACAACAGAAGAGAGGAACAATCTTGAGCGTTCGTGGATCAAACAAGGCGTAACAACACTTGCTGTATCACAACAAATTAAAAGCGAAAGAAGTCTTCCTACAGCTTACAAAAATGCATGCTTAAAAATGGAGCAATGCTCACTTGATTATGTCATTGGCATTACAATACCCTTTCGCTTACTTAACCCCTCACTGCTTCATCAATGTCGTAGGCTTCAGATTCCGTTTATTCAAGTAGAAATGAATGTAGATGCTTTGTTAGACGGCGTGCCATGGACTCGGTTGGCAGATGCACTCCTAACCTATCCATCTATGTTAATTCCTAAAATCAAGGATCTCACTAATCAAAAATCAAGCGTTGAATTATCATGGATAAGACATTGTGAGCTAGTTGGTATTTCAAGTGTCACTCCTACGTTGATTTGGACAAAGGAGCACGCACAAAAAAGCGGACTTTATCCCGAAAAAGGAGAATTATTAGTTGGTAGTGATGCAGATTATCTTTTGTACCACCAACGTATGAACCACTACATGACTAGGCAAGCACGAATGGTTGCGACAAGCGGCAATCTTGATTATGATAAGGATGAACCAAGCTGTTGTTTTTCAAAGAGGACAACTTTTAAAAGCAAACGATACGTATTTCCTTAACAAACAAGGAAATCAAATTCATGTTAAAAAACCAAAACGTTTATTTTCGATGGAGTTTGCACCAAAACAACAGCTTCCATTATTTGATTCGATTAGTGGATCTTACTGAACGGAGGATATGAATACAAGATGACATTAATTGAGGAAGCGATTCAGGCAATTGAAGCAGGACAAACGGAAGATGGGTTAAAAAAGCTAGAGCGAGCAAGTCATACAGATGATCATGAAGAGAAATTTACGGTCGTTGAGTTATTTTATGAGCTTGGTCATACTAAACGGGCACAAGCCTTATTAGATGAATTATTAGTTTTATATCCAGATGAAGGAAGCTTATCGGTTTTTTCAGCGGAGATGATGATTGATGATGAGAGGGAAGATGAAGCGATTGAGCTTCTGTTAGATATTCCTTCCTCTGATGAGGCCTTTTTGCAGGCACAAATTCTTTTAGCTGACTTATATCAAATGCAATCGCTTGATGAAGTGGCAGAGCAAAAGCTACTTGCAGCAAGTGAACATGCACCTGATGAGGTCATCATCACTTACGGTTTGGGAGAATTTTATTTAGATAGAGGCGATTATTCCAAAAGCATTCCTTATCTTAAAAAAGCCGTTTATCAAAAAGATGAGCTAAAGGGAGTACCTGTTGATTTAAAGCTAGCGGAAGCCTATAGTGCAACCGGAGAATTTGAAGAAGCCTTGCAGTATTATCAAAAAGGAATGGAAGATTCAATGACTCCAGATGCCTTATTCGGCTTTGGGTTTACAGCCTATCAAGCTGGAGACATGACGGTTGCAATAGAACAATTAGAAGCGCTAAAATCGCTTGATTCTGATTATACAAGTCTGTATCCGTATTTGGCTAAAGCATACGAGACTGACAACCGTTTGCAAGAAGCTTTAGAAGTGTTAAAAGACGGGATGTCTGCAGATGAATTTAATGATCAGCTTCATTTACTTGCAGGAAAAATAAGCTTTAAACAACAGGATCCCGAGCAAGGCGAAACACATCTTCGTCAAGCATTGGCTCTAAATCCTTCAAATATGGAAGCCCTACAAACATTGGCTGCTTATTTGCGCCATGAAGAGCAAATAGATGAGCTTCTAGAACTATGCACACATGCAAGGTCTTATGGTGAAGCAGATGCAATGTTGGATTGGTATGAAGCATTTGCATTACGGTCATTAGATGAATATGAAAAAGCTTATCCACTTTATGAAGAGGCACTTGCTGCATTTGCTGAAGACGCTGATTTCCTTGAAGAGTATGCGCATTTTCTAATGGAGTATGGTCAAAGGGAAAAGGCGGTCGAATTTTTCAGAAAGCTTGTTCAATTAAAACCCGACAGAATGGATATCATCGAACTACTTGAGGAATTCTAAATAAATCAAGCAAAAAAAAGGAATTCTATGCTCGGCAGAGAATGTAGTACTATCTAGATGATGTTTCTATGTGAAAATGATGAGGAATCTGATCAATCATTAAAGGAGGGTGCGGAATGGGTAATACAATTCCAGTTGTTGAAAAGAAGGATTTTCTAAAAAGCTTCTTAAAACAGTATGAGCTTAAGCGACGTGAATGCGCCTGGCTGTTAAACTACCTGATGAGTGATGATAACTTAATGGAGAAAGTTCATTTTATTGAACAAGCTGAACAAACACCTAAGTCTCTTGTTATTTCTGCTCAAGGCGTGAGCACCATTCCATTTTCATTTAGGAAACACCAGCATGTCACTACAGATGCTGAAAAAGCATTTCACGATATTCGCTTAAATCAAACAGAAGAGATCTACATTGAGCTTCATTTTAATGGGGCTAAATCATACTCCCTTTATTTAGCTGTATTAGAGGACAACCCTTATTTGCCAGAAAATCAAAAGCGAGCGGAAGTCATCGAGAATGAGGCTGAAAGATTGCTCTCTCATTCGTTGTATATGTTTACTCGAAACGGCTTTTAGAGCTAATTGACTCGGCATTAGATACAAGAAACCAAGCTTTATTTGAGAAATACACAGAAGAGCTGCGTGTATTAGATAACCGACAGCATGCTACGTAGGAGGCTCTTACAGGAGCCTTCTATTTTTTTTACATATAAAGGAGCGGGTGCAGCATGAAATGGACAACAAAGGATATAGATACGTTTCAACGTGAAAAAGAATACGTGGATACCGTTTTAATTCCACTATTACCACTTTCTTTTCAAAAAAACTTATCTAAAGCCGTAACTGCTGGAGAATATTCTGAGGCAATTTGTGAGGAGTTAGAACGAGTATATCAAGGCAGATTAATCTTAAGTCTTCCATTCACTTATCAATCAAGTGAATCATATGAAGGACATGTACAACAGCTTCAGTCCTGGATTGAATCGTGGAAAGAAGAAGGGGTTAAACACGTTGTTCTACTGACTAGTGATAGTGCATGGAGAGAGTTGGACCAAAAATTAAATGGTGTAATGATTTGGGTTCCGGCAATTAATTTACATTCTTTGAATCATAAAGATCGAGCAAATATGTGCTCAGAAATTGCTAAAGATCTTTCCTCAATTTTTACAAAAGAATGGTCATAAAGTCGAATTTACATGAAAACGGATCCAATCCTCTCGTGAAGAGATATTGCGCTATGAAACCGGTTGTAGTATCATTACATTGTCCTAGTTTTATTTAGTTTTATTGTCCAATGATTGGGCTTACAATCTGTTGGTAGGAGGGAGAACCGTGAGCGAGAAAGAGCATAAAGTGTCACGACGACAATTTTTGACGTATACGCTTACAGGTGTTGGTGGATTTATGGCGGCAGGAATGCTAATGCCAATGGCAAGATTTGCCCTTGATCCGGCGTTAAAAGCAAGTGCACAATCAGACATGCATTATGTGTGTGATCTGGATGACTTGACTGATGAACCGCAACGATTTGTTTTTTCGTATGATCAAGTAGACGCCTGGTATGAGTCAGAAGTGCAACACGAAGCGTACATATTCAGACAAGGTGATGATGTTATTGCCTTATCCTCTTCCTGTACACATTTAGGCTGTACCGTAGCTTATCAGGAAGATCAAGGAGAATTTGCGTGCCCATGTCATGGTGGAAGATTTGAGAAGGACGGTAAAAACGTACCGAACTTACCTCCACAAAGACCTCTGGATCGTTATGAAGTGTTAGTTGAGGATGGACGAGTATCAGTAGGACAAGTGAATCAGCAAACTTAGTGGGAGGCGTAGTAGATGCTTCAAAAAATTTATGATTACGTTGATGAACGTCTTGATATTACGCCAATGTGGCGGGATATCGCTGACCATGAAGTGCCTGAGCATGTCAATCCTGCTCATCATTTCTCAGCATTTGTTTATTGTTTTGGTGGATTGACGTTTTTTGTAACAGTCATTCAGATCTTATCTGGTATGTTTTTAACCATGTATTATGTTCCTGATATTATTAATGCCCATGCATCGGTTTATTATTTACAAAATGAAGTTGCATTTGGTGTCATTGTTCGGGGTATGCACCATTGGGGAGCCAGTTTGGTCATTGTGATGATGTTTTTACATACCTTACGTGTATTCTTCACCGGCTCTTATAAGAAGCCTCGTGAGTTAAACTGGGTCGTAGGTGTGCTCATCTTTTTTGTTATGCTAGGTTTAGGATTCACGGGTTATTTATTACCGTGGGATAACAAAGCATACTTTGCAACAGTTGTTGGGTTACAGATCGCAGAAAGTGTGCCGATTATTGGTGACTTTACGAAGACATTACTTGCAGGTGGAAATATTATTGGCGCTGCAACATTAACTCGTTTTTTTGCCATTCATGTATTCTTTCTACCGGCAGCACTTCTTGGCTTGCTAGGAGCTCACTTCTTTATGATTCGTAAACAAGGGATCTCTGGACCGTTATAAGAAATTAAAACATGTGATTCTCGGCAAAAGGAGGGGACAAGATGCATCGAGGAAAAGGAATGAAATTTGTTGGAGATTCTCGTGTGAAAGAGAACGGGAGAAAGCCGAATATTCCTAAGGATTACTCTGAATATCCGGGGAAAACAGAGGCATTCTGGCCCAACTTTTTACTTCGTGAGTGGATGGTTGGTGCGGTGTTTTTAATGGGTTATCTGTGCTTAACGGTTGCACATCCAAGCGCCATTAGAAGGACTAGCTGATCCAACTAACTCTGCTTACATACCATTGCCAGACTGGTACTTCTTATTCTTATACCAGTTATTGAAGTATACGTACGCATCTGGTGATTATAATGTACTTGGGACGGTCATCATTCCAGGTGTGGCATTTGGTGCCTTATTACTTGCACCATGGCTCGATACTGGAAAAGAACGACGTCCAATCAGACGACCAATTGCATCCTCTATGATGTTGCTTGGTGTCATCTCGACTATTTTTCTTACGTGGGAAGCGGTTGACCAGCATGACTGGGTATCTGCAGCTCAACAAGGACAATTAATCGAAGAAGGTGACGTGGATATTAATATGGAAGCCCAAGGCTATGAAATTTATTCTGGCCAGGATAGCTGTATTACCTGTCACGGTGAAACGTTGTCGGGGAGCACTATGGGAGTGAATCTACTTGAAACCGAAAAATCCGTTGATGAGATCATTGAAGTGATACACAATGGACAAGGTGCGATGCCAGCCGATCAATTTGAAGGTTCTGATGAAGAGCTTCAAATTTTGGCTGAATACATTGCTAACCACGGTGAAGTAGAAGAATAATCCCAAAATAAAAGATGTCTAATCAATCATATTCGAGTAAACTGGCAATAGGGTACAAATGCCCGGTTTACCCGTAAGGTTGTGTTAGGCATTTTTTTATTGTAAAGAAAGAAGGGTAGAACATGTTACTTCCTTGGCTGACTTATTTTAAAAAGCCGTATGTATTAGTTTTATTGCTACTTATCAATGTTCCTGGGACAATCTATGGCTACATCTGGTATTGGAATCAATTAAAAGCAACACCTTGGTACTTTACTCCGTTTGTACCAGACAGTCCAACGGCTAGTTTATTTTTTGTGTTTGTGTTGATTGCGTTTCTTATGAAAAAAATTGGCCGCTATTTGAAGCCCTTGCTGGTGTCACTTTATTGAAGTATGGGATCTGGGCAGTTGTGATGAATAGCTCTGCTGTAATCGCAGGAGCGCCACTAACTTCTGATATCATTATGTTAAACCTATCCCACGCTGGAATGGCCATTCAAGCGTTAATCTATGCGCCGTATTTTCGTTTGAAGGCGCGGCATCTGGTTGCTGCGTTAATTTGGACTGTACATAATGACATCATTGATTATGTGTTTTTAATGTTTCCATGGCTATCTTCTGGCTTGATGCCGTATGTTCCACAAATCGGTTACTTTACTTTTTTACTTGGTTTATTCTCGGTTGGTATGATCTACTGGTTATGTATCCGAAAAGATAGGTTGGTTCTAACGATGTAATTTACGCCTTTATCCCTCATTCCAGGTCTACTCTTGTCCTAGGTTTCATAGGATGCAAGTAATGGAGGAGGGATATTGTGCGATATGTCATGATGCTTATAGTATGTGTGATTTGTTTTATATGGCCAGCCTATTCATACGGCCAAGAGGGTCACACTACGGACAATGGGGCAGGTTTAAGTCGGATGGCCGACCTCGTCCTGCAATTAACAAAACAAGGAGATATTACTGAAGCCGATCAATTACTTGAATCATTCACTTATACATGGCAGAAGCAAAATCATGATGAACACCCATTTTTTAATGCTGAGGCGGAACAAGCGATTTGGCTAACTTATCATCAAGCACATCTTGCACTCAAATCATCAGATTTAGAAGATTTGGATCGTATTGATCGAGTTACTTCTTTTCGTCTTGCCGTTGATGCGGTATCAAATGATAGTCAGCCACTCTGGTTATATAGTGAATCCACTCTTCTTAAGGCAGCTGAAGAACTTAAAGAGATCGCTTTAGATCCAACATCTGACCAATTTTATCAGCAATTAAATGAAATTAATCGACAGTATCAAGTCATTCGCCCTGCACTCTCGATCCAGGCAGCGAGTGATCTTTATTTACTTGATCAGCAATTGGATGCAATTCTATCCTCAAAAGAACAACTAAATGCGGATACACGTACAGCGTATGCTGAGCAGCTTAAAGAAGATATCGAAACAATGTATGAAGATTACGACAAAGATGAGGCTGATCCGTCTCTCTGGTGGATTATGTTTACAATCGGTGGAATGATTCTTTTTTCCCTATCTTATGTGGGGTGGAGAAAATACCGCGCGGATCAATCGAAGCATCGTGAAAAGGGCAAAATGTAACGAATTTGTGAACGGATGCTTTTGTAGTAGTAGTTTCAGTCGTATACTTTGACTTTTCCTGACGTTTTACGTACACTTAATTTATCAAGTTAAAGGTTGAGGTGAGTATACAATGTCTATGTCGTTTCTTGTTTATTTTGCCTTGTTGCTGATTATTCCGATTGTTGCCAGCAGTCGTGTCAAAAAAGCGTATAACAAGTATTCAAAAATCCGAAATTCAGCAGATATGACGGGTGCTGAAGTAGCACGTAAAATTCTAGACGAAAATGGCTTGTTTGATGTAAGAGTGGAGGAAGTAAAAGGTCAACTATCTGATCATTATGATCCGCGCTCTAAAACGGTTCGTTTATCTTCTGATAATTTCCATAAGCCGTCAGTAGCTGGAGCTGCCATTGCCGCTCATGAGGTTGGACATGCGATTCAGGATGCTGAGGATTATTCATTTTTAAAATTTAGAAGTGCGTTAGTACCAGTTGCAACGTTTGGCTCAAATGCCTCGTTTTTCTTTATCATTGCAGGTATACTTTTTACTTGGCAAAACCTGCTTTTAGTCGGTATCGTCTTTATGGCTGCAGCTGTGTTATTCCAACTGGTGACGTTACCTGTTGAGTTTAATGCAAGTAGTCGAGCGATGGGACAGTTGGTTTCTACAGGCGTTATTCGTAATAACGAAGAACGTGAAACGAAAAAGGTCCTAGATGCAGCTGCCATGACGTATGTTGCGGGTGCGTTAGTTGCGTTACTTGAACTAGCACGCTTTGTATTTATGTTTATTGGCATGAATGATGATTAATTCAAAAAGGATGAACAGCTAATGGTTGGTCATCCTTTTTTGCGTTTACAAGTGTAATGGCTGTTTATTTTCATCTAGTGTAAATCCTTCACCGCTAACATCAGTAACGTTACTAATGGTAACAAATGCATGTGGGTCAATGCGTTGAACTAGATTCTTAAATCTCGTGAGCTCGTTTCGTGCGACCACACAATACAGGACATCCTTATCTGAACCTGTGAATGATCCCTTGCCTTTTAAAGAGGTAGCTCCTCTTCCCATTTCTCTTAGAATGGCTTCTGAGATGTCTGGAATGTGTTCAGAGATGATAAAGGCAGCTTTAGCAGAATAGGCTCCTTCTTGAATAAAATCAATCACGCGAGCGGCGATAAATACGAGAAGCAATGTATACATCACTTCGCGGTAATTGATATAGAGTAACGACGTCGCAATGACACATGCATCAAAAACAAACATGGTACGACCAATACTCCAACCAAAATATCGTAAACAAAGCTTCGCGATAATATCTACTCCACCTGTAGTTCCCCCATATCGAAACACCAAACCAAGTCCTACACCAATAAAAGCACCAAGCAAAAAGAGCAGCTAATGTAAGGTCATCATGAAGTGGAACATGTATAACGGGAAAACGTTGAAATAAGTCCAAAAACACAGAGACAGAAACCGTTCCAATGATTGTATAAATAAATGTGGTGCGTCCAAGTAGCTTCCAACCGATTAAAAATAAAGGAATATTTAATACCAGATTTGAGATCGCTTGGATTAATCTCAAACGCAAAATATAACAAAAGCGTTATTCCTGTAAATCCACCATCTGCGAGCGAATTCTCCATATTAAAGAAAACAAGACCAAACGACATCAAAGCTGCTCCGAAGATAACGAATATAATATTTCGTATATGTTGATACATCTACAAATTCCTCCTCTACCAACATTACTCTATAAGACAAGGCACAAAAAAGCTAGTATTCATTTAATTCAGTTTCTCCAATCATGCGAGAAAAAATCGACACATAGAATAAAGATAAAAGAAGGGTGGGATAGATATGCGAAAAACCATTTCTTTATTAGCTATTTTATTCATTAATTGCATCACTCTGGCGTTAGGTATCATGCTTGTTATTGCAAAATGGGGGGTTATAGATAAACAGACAGGTATGATTGTGTTATCAAGCTGTTTTGTTTTAGGCATATGGAATGCCATCTCATTTATAGATGTTTGTATTTCGACCCGCAGAAATCGTTAAAAGATTGCAATTAGATGTCAAAATGATTTCAATTTAGATATTAAGTATAAAATGGGTTTTATGACGTGTTAAGTTGGGAAATGAATGTTGTACTTAATCTATAGAAAAGAGGGTTAGCAAGTGGACAAACATTTATCTATTGATGTGTTAAGAGTAGCATATAGACAAGCTCTCCTTGAAGATCATAACCAAGATTTTATCCAATTGTTAAGAGAAGAACTCTTGAAAAAGGAAGCGCATTCTTCTGATAAAACACTTATTCATGTTGAACAGCTAATGGAGAATCGAAAATAAGAACACCCATACTCGTGTACATAGATATACTATTTTTCGATGCTGGGGTAGAAATGTCTTAGCTATCAAAACCGAACCATTATGTTATTTAATTAACATAATGATTCGGTTTTTTGTCTATAAGACATAAGAGATTAGTGCAACCACGCAGGACATACACTGGTTTATTATTATAACTAGGAGTGAATTACTTACAGATCAAAGAAGTTCTAAAATAGATGTGCGACTCATTCAAATTGTTCGACTCGAATTTTTTCATTCTTTTGTATTTACAGTCTCATTCCATATTTGAATTGTTCGTACACTTTCATTTTTTAAGACTAGATATTTCACTTTATAAATTAGAAATGTCTCTGTGCTGATAATACACCAAATTTAATTTATCAGGTATTATTACCATCGATGATCTGACGCTCTAAAAAGCGGACGGGATGGGGGAGAGGGCTACTCCTGTGGGACTTACGGGCAGGGTTGAAATGAAACGGCGTAGCCGGTTTAGGCGGGCGCCCGCCCACCCACGGAAAGCGTGCCCCCCATCCCTGGAGTGGCATGCAGATACCCCTTTTTCATATATACATATTAAACCCAAAAAGACGAACGACCCTAACTGATCGTTTGACTTTTTTGGTTATCCGTACATCCCTGCCCCAAGCCTCATAAGCAAGTCAATAATTTTAGCAAGAAATACATAGCTCTTACAATTGCGAAAATGCATCCAATTCGCTAACATAGTAGTAGATGCTCTATTATGGAGATTGAAACGACAAAAGATATGCGATGTTGAGATATAGAAGGGTGATAGAAATGAAAGAGATTACCATCATTATAGCTGGGCCAAGAGGGAATATGGGAATGGAAGCCGTGAAACTAACAGAGCAGACTGAGCATTTTAAGTTGCTTGCTGTGGTTGATACAAAAAATGAAGGAAAGCGCTTGTCTGAACTCGATGGCATGCCAAATCTTGATATCCCAATTTATACAGACATTGAAAAATGTTTTACCGAGCAACAGCCAGATGTTCTTATTGATTTAACTTCTCCTGAGTCTGGAAGAGTTCATTTAGAAGCGGCAATTGATCATGGCGTACGTCCTGTTATTGGTACAACAGGTTTTAGCCAAGAAGACATAGAGCGCTTACGTGCAAAGGCAGAGGATAAAGAAATTGGTGCCATTATTGCGCCGAACTTTGCAATTGGTGCTATCCTAATGATGAAGTTTGCACAAACAGCTGCTAGATATATGCCAGATGTAGAAATTTTAGAGATGCATCATGATAAAAAACTAGATGCTCCATCAGGTACTGCTCATAAAACGGCACAGCTAATCGCAGAAGTTAGAGAAGCAAAAAAACAAGGACATCCTCAAGAAACAGAAGACTTGCCAGGTGCTCGCGGAGCTGAACTGGATGGCATGCGTATTCATAGTATTCGTTTGCCTGGTTTGGTTGCACACCAGGAGGTTTTATTTGGAGGACCCGGACAAACGTTAACCATTCGTCACGATTCAATTAATCGAGCTTCATTTATGCCAGGTGTTCGCTTGTCAGTAGAAGCTGTTTTAACATTAAATACACTCGTATATGGATTAGAACATATTATTGAATAGAGGAGAACCTACTATGAGAATTGCATTGATTGCTCATGATAAGAAAAAAGACGATATGGTTGAATTTACGTTGGCATATAAAGATATCCTAGCCGAACATGAATTATATGCCACGGGCACAACTGGGACTAGAATTACAGCAGCAACTGGCTTACCAGTTACTCTTTTTAAATCAGGACCACTCGGCGGAGATCAGCAAATTGGAGCACGTGTAGCTGAGAATTTATTTGACTTGATTATATTTCTTAGAGATCCTTTAACAGCGCAGCCTCATGAACCGGATGTCACAGCTCTAGTAAGATTATGTGATTTACAAGCAGTACCATTGGCTACTAATTTAGGCACTGCAGATATTTTGATTAAAGGACTACAAAATGGTGACTTTAAATGGCGTGAGGTCGTGCATGAAAAGGAATAATAATTTGGAATCACTTGATATTCTTGCATTTGGTGCTCATCCTGATGATGTTGAAATTGGCATGGCAGGTACGCTTGCTAAGTACTCGGCTATGGGAAAAAGAGTTGGGATCTGTAATTTAACACGAGCTGAGCTTTCATCAAATGGAACAGTTGAAACACGCCAAGATGAAGCAGAAGAGGCGGCTAGACATATGGGACTTGACGTCCGTGTTCAGCTTGAGCTGCCTGACAGGGGTCTATTTCCGATCCAGCCAGAGGATATGGCAAAAGTGACTGCTGTTATCCGTAAATATAAGCCAACGATTGTGTTTGCTCCAGGAAGCCCAGATCGACATCCTGATCATATTCATGCAGGGAATATTGTCGAAGAAGCTGTATTTAATGCTCGAATATATAAGTATCAATGTGACGAAGAGTTATCAGCTCACAAAGTACGTGATTTATATACATATTATATAAATGGTGTTAGTCAACCGGATTTTGTGGTGGATATTACAGAATGGCAGGAGCAAAAAAGAAAGGCCTTAAGTTCTTATCGCAGTCAATTTGAGCAATTGGCTGGCTCCGTTGTGACACCATTAAATGCTGAGTATATTAAAAGTGTAGAGGCAAGAGACAAGGTGTTTGGAAGTCAAGCAGGTGTAAAAGCTGCAGAAGGCTTCCAAACAAAAAAGCCCTTTGTTGTCACTAACTTATTGGAAGGGACATTGTAACAATTATGAACTATCGAATTGGAATAAGCTGCTATCCAACGGTTGGGGGATCAGGTGTGGTTGCAACTGAATTGGGTAAGCAGCTTGCAGGTAAGGGTCACGACGTTCATTTTATTACGTCAAGTATTCCTTTCCGTCTAGATCGTGTTTATCCTAACGTCTATTATCACGAGGTTCAAGTGAATCAATATGCAGTGTTTCAGCATCCTCCTTATGATTTGACACTTGCAAGTAAAATGGCAGAAGTGATAGATCGGGAGAAGCTTGATATTTTACATGTGCATTATGCCGTACCTCATGCCATTTGTGCCATTTTGGCAAAGCAGATGGCGTCTCATCCGGTTAAGATCGTAACGACACTACACGGTACGGACATTACAATTCTTGGAGTGGACCGCACGTTAAAACCACTGATTAAATTCGGCATAGAAACCTCTGATGCAGTCACTGCGGTTTCCGATAATTTAATTAGCCAAACCCATGAATTGGTACAAACATCAAAAAAGATTCAAACAGTATACAATTTTATTGATGAACGAGAATATCGTCCTGTTGAATCAGGCGACCTAAAAGAGCGATATGGTATTCAGGAGCATGAGGCTGTTTTTATCCATATTTCTAATTTCCGACCAGTTAAACGAATTCAAGATGTCATTAGAAGTTTCTCGTTAATAAGGAAATCAATCAAAGCAAAATTGCTTTTAATTGGCGATGGACAAGACCTTCCAGCTGCAAGAGATTTAATTCGTCAACTAGAACTTGAGAACGAAGTGCTTGTGTTGGGCAGTCAAAAGCATTTAGCAGAATTATTGTCGATTAGTGATATTATGTTGTTATTAAGTGAAAAAGAAAGCTTTGGGCTAGTAGCTTTAGAAGCAATGGCTTGTGGTGTTCCTGTTATTGGGACCAATATCGGAGGAATTCCTGAAGTGATACGTGATGGTGTCACTGGTTATTTATGTGAAGTTGGAGATGTAGAAGCCGTCTCAAAAAAAGCAGTGCAGTTATTGGATGATCCTGTTATCCATAAGCAATTTAGACAAGCAGCAAGAGAAGATGTGTTGAAGCGATTTCATGCAGATAAAATCGTAGCAGAGTACGAAGCGATTTACAAACATGTAATAGAAGGAAATGAGGGACCGGTTTGAATGTGTTAGGTAAGCAGGAGGCAGACAATGTGATTCATCAGCTACATAAAGATGGTCATCGTGCTTATTTTGTTGGTGGAGCAGTTCGTGACGAGTTATTACAGCGTCACTCATCTGATATAGACATCACTACATCAGCAAAACCAGCAGAAATTTGTTTGTTGTTTGCTCGTGCTCATCAGATGAATACACAACATCAAACGGTACTAGTCCGGTCAGGAAATATTCAAGTAGAAGTTACCACAGAGCGTGGTGGATCGCTCGAAGATGATTTGTTGCATCGTGATTTTACAATGAATGCAATGGCAAAAACAGTTGATGGAACATTAATTGATCCATGTAATGGCCAAAAAGATCTTCAAAATAGAATGATTCGTTCTCTACATCCAAAGGAGCGAATGATGGAAGATCCACTTCGTATGCTTCGAGCTATTCGTTTTGTCAGTGAACTCGATTTTGAGATCGATCCAAAACTTCTTTCCGTATTAAAACAACAAGCATACTTGCTGAAAGAGGTTGCCCAGGAACGAGTCCTTCAGGAATGGGAAAAGCTATTAAAAGGAGTAGCGACACAAAAAGCGTTTCGTTATTTAAAGCGAACGACGTTGTTTCGCTATTTACCTGGCTTTTCATTGTCCAACAAAGAAATGGAGAAGCTGATTACTATGCCCAAATGGGATCAGCCAAACGAATCCATTTTTGCGTGGGTCCTTTTTTTAATATGGATTGACAAAGATTCAGAAGAAACCTTACGTATGCTCCTGCTATCGAATGAAAAAAAACGTCAGATAAAAGTCCGAATGCAGCTATTCTATACACGGCAGACAGAACAATTAGATGACTGGATGCTTTATCAGTCCGGATTCGATGTGGCACAAGATGTGGAAGAGATAAGACGTATACTTGGACTTGATTCAATCGAACCTGATCATATTTCAAAGCGATGGGATGCACTTCCTATACAGTCACGCCAAGAGCTTTGTATATCGGGTAGGGATCTTCTTAAAAGCCAACAACAAGCTGGACCATGGATCAAACAAGAACTAGAATGGCTTGAATACCAGGTTATAAATTGTGGGTTACACAATGCAAAGCAAGACCTTCTTCAGTGTATAGAAAGGAAGAGACAAGATGAGAAGTAAGCTCGTTCAAGAACTAGTTGAGCATCAGGGAACGTATCTCTCCGGAGAATCCTTAAGCCAAGCACTTGGAGTTTCAAGAACAGCCATATGGAAGCAGATTGACGTTTTAAAGAAAAGTGGTTATCAGATCGATTCTGTGCCTAAAAAAGGATATCAGCTTCTATCTCGTCCAGATGGCTTGCAGGAGCATGACCTACATCTGTATCTGAAATCAAAAAGACTAGGTCACACTGTTGCGTATTATGCCTCTGTACCAACAACTCAAGCCATTGCACACGATTTGGCTGAAGCGGGTTCTGAGGAAGGTCATCTTGTAGTCGCAGATGAACAGACAGGTGGACGCGGTCGATTTGGTCGAAATTGGAGTTCTGCACCTGGTACAAGCATCTCCATGAGTTTGCTTTTGCGACCAAAGCTTGCCCCGCAACAGGTTCCACAATTAACACTTGTTGCAGCGGTTGCCGTTACAAGAGCCATCGAAAAAGTAACACAGCTTAAAGCAGATATAAAATGGCCGAATGATATATTAATAAATGGCAAGAAGATTGTTGGCATTTTAACTGAAATGCAGTCTGAGCCAGGGCTTGCCAAAGTGGTGATTCTTGGGATTGGAATAAATGCAAACCAATCTGAATCAGAATTAAATCACGATAATAGAAATCGCTCAACCTCTCTAGCAATTGAAGCAGGTACGTCAATTAACCGTGCTAAACTTTTGGCGGCTGTGCTTGAAGAATTTGAATGGTTATATGATACGTATGTTGAAAAAGGCTTCGCTGAAATTAAATTACTATGGGAAGCGAGATCTATTAGTATCGGTAAACAATTAAAGGCACAAACGATAAATGGAACAATTACCGGTTTATCAACGGGAATATCAGCAGAGGGTGCATTATTGTTAGAAGATGATCAGGGCATTATTCATACTGTTTATTCAGCAGATATCGAATAAACGGATGAGTAGTCGATTTCTATTTCATTTGTTATAATTAAAACAGCGGGTTGTATTATTCAGATAAACAATACCGTTTTTACGACTAGGAAGACTCATGTGCTGCCTTGATCCAAATGGACAGGGACGGAAGGAATAGCTTGGCTGTCAATTCTGTGTGTAACACAGGTTTATTTGACTTGCCCACACCCTTCTTTCTCTAGGCAGAGAAGGTTTTTTTGCATGTACATGCAGAAAGGGGAAGTGGTATGAAAACAACAGCAGATTTTAAAAAGAGAAAAAAGAAAAAGAACCGATTTCAATGGTTACAGCATACGATGCACCTTCTGCCAAGTTAGCTGAATCAGCAGGCATTGATGCCATTTTAGTAGGTGATTCTTTAGGAATGGTTGTACTTGGTTACAACTCAACGATTCCTGTAACGATTGATGATATGGTTATGCACACTAAAGCTGCCCGGAGAGGTGCACCTAACACGTTTGTGGTAGCAGATTTGCCTCATCTAAGCTATCACGGCAGTATTGATTCAACACTTGCAAATGTGCGTAGACTTATTCAAGAAGCCGGTGCAGATGCTGTGAAGCTTGAAGGCGGAGCAACGGTTACAGATGAAATTCGAGCGTTGACGGATGTTGGTGTACCTGTAATGGGACATTTAGGCTTAACTCCCCAGTCTGTTGCTGTTATGGGTGGATATCGAGTTCAAGGGAAGGATCAAGCTGGAGCTAAAGCGTTACTTAATGATGCCTTAGCTGTAGAAGAAGCCGGTGCGTTTAGTCTGGTTCTTGAATGTGTTCCTAAAGAAGTGGCTGCACTTATTTCAGAACAGCTAATGATACCTGTTATAGGCATTGGAAGCTGGTCCAAATACGGACGGACAGGTGTTAGTGTATCATGATTTAATTGGCTACGGTGATGTGCATGTACCGAAGTTTGTGAAAGCATACGCCAATATCGGTGAGCATATCCAGTCTGCCTTAGAAGCCTACCACCAAGAGGTGAAGCAGCGTTCGTTTCCTGCCGAAGAGCATAGCTTTACGGTAAAAGAAGAAGTACTGGCTGGTTTATACGGAGGAAAGTCATGAAAGTTATTCATACTATTTTTGACCTACAGCAAAATCTTACGAGCTCTAGAAAACAAAATAAGAGCATTGGTTATGTGGCTACAATGGGAGCTCTCCATGAAGGTCATTTATCCTTAATAGAAAGAGCACGTAATGATCATGATGTAGTCGTTGTGAGCATTTTTGTTAATCCACTTCAATTTGGTGAAGGAGAAGATTTTGATTCTTACCCACGTGACTTTGACCGAGATCAACAGCTATGCAAAGAAGCTTGGAGTAGATTTCTTATTTTTCCCTTCTGTTGCAGAAATGTATCCAGATGAACCATCAGTTGAGATAAAAGTTATCCAAGGTGTAGATGTGTTATGTGGTAAAAGCAGACCTGGTCATTTTGATGGTGTTGCAACAGTTGTACTTAAATTGTTTCATATCATATCACCTGATGCAGCGTATTTTGGTCAAAAAGATGCGCAACAAGTAGCGGTTATTAAGCAAATGGTCAAAACTCTCTCTATGCCACTTGAAATCGTCGCCTGTCCTACGATTCGTGAAGAGGATGGCTTAGCGAAAAGCTCGAGAAACGTGTATTTAACGGATCAAGAACGAGCACTTGCTCCACATTTACATCAAACTCTACAACAAGCAAAATCGATGGCACTTTCCGGTTCAAATAGAGAAGAGTTGATGAGCTTTGTGGAAGAGCAATTAGCTTCGATTCAATTAGGGAAAATAGATTATGTTGATGTGTTAACATATCCAAAACTAGAACGACCATCTACTCATTCTGGTACGTTAATCATTGCGTTGGCTTACCATTTCAGTCAGGCTCGATTAATTGATCATGTCTTAATCGATTTATAAAGGAGAAATGAATATGTTTGTAACTATGATGAAATCAAAAATTCATCGTGCAACGATTACAGAATCAGATTTAAACTATGTTGGAAGCATCACAATTGATGAGAATATCATGAAAGCTGTCAACATCCTTGAAAACGAAAAGGTACAAATTGTTAATAATCATAATGGTGCTAGGTTTGAAACGTATGTTATTAAAGGCGAGGCAGGTAGTGGACAGATTTGTGTAAACGGAGCAGCTGCTCGCCTTGTTCAGCCCGGAGATACCATTATTATTATTGCGTATGCCATGATGGAAGCATTAGAAGCAAAAGAGTTTAAACCTCAAGTAGCCATTATGAATGCTGAAAACCAAATTGATCAATTGCTTGGAACAGAACCAGCTTATACCGTCTTATAAAACGCATAAAACCCCTCTACCGATGCAAACTGAGTAAAAGCGTGCGGAGAGGGGTTTTACTTTGGAGAATTGGGTTGCAAAATGGGAAGATTCGTATAAGGAAATATGTACCCTCATTCAGAATGGGGAAATAAGTAATATATGGGCGCAGATTGATCAGCTCGAAAAAAAATCGGCAAAAATTCTTGATTTATGGTCGGTAATGGATGAAAAGCTTGGTACACGTGAAACAGCATCTACAAACCACGGCTCAAACAGACAATACGATGTACCACTCACTCGGAACGATGTATTTTGAACAAAACCAAATTAAACGGGCCACTATTTCATTAGAGTCAGAAAAAGCAGAAGGACATCAAGAAGAGTGGAGACGATTATTTCTTGCGTACGCTTATTTAGTAAGTGGATATACAAACGATACCATTGAACAGTTTATTTATCTTATTCAAACAGCTAAACAAGAAAGTGTACGACATTTTAGTTATGCAGGGTTGGGTTGTTATTTTACTGTAAATGGGAATATTGATCGTGGTGCTGAAATGTTTGAACAAGCAAAATCTCTAACACCAACTTCTGATGTCGTGTATAATTTAGGTGTATGTTACTATTTATCCGGAGCCATGCAATTGTCAGCGGAATATTTTAAACGATATACCGATCATGTTGAAAAAGACGCAGAAGCAATCTGTTTTCATGGCTTGGTCAGGATTAAATTAAACGAGCAAGAGTATGCAAAAAAATTGTGGACACAAGCTCTAGATGTGTATACATCTGCTGATGACCTTATAAGGTTAGCATTGTTATGTGAATGGTATGGCTTTTTTGAGCTGGCTGTGAATTGTTATAGAAAAGCGATCGTTCTTGGGGCAGATCGAATTCAAGCTGAACATGGTTTAGCGTGGAACTTAGCACTTGATGATCAGCTGCGAGTAGCCTGGCCGATATTTAATCGTTTAATTAAAGAACAACCTCATAACCCACATATCAGAAGGTCACTTCAACATCTTGGCAGATTATTTGAGGAGAAACAAAATACAAAGTAGCTTACGTGAATGGTAAATAGAGGTGGGAAAATGAGTAAGCAATACGTCGTACTTGATCTTGAAACAACGGGTCATTCTCCAAGCTAAAGGAGACCGGATTATTCAGATCGGAGCAGTGAAAATAAAAAATGACAGCATTATCGATCGCTTTGTAACATTTGTTAATCCAGAGCAGCCCATTAGCCCGTTTATTCAGGAACTGACAGGCATTTCAGATCATGATGTGATAGAAGCACCCTTATTTCGTGATGTTGCATCAGATTTACTTGACTTCATGAAGGATTGTGCTTTTGTTGCACATAATGTGCAATTTGATTGGGGGTTTCTTTCTAATCAATTAAAATTAGAAGGGTATGTTGTTCCTAAAACACCCATTTATGACACAGTTGAACTAGCGAGAATTTTGATGCCTTATGAGGAAAGCTACAAATTAGGTATGCTTGCTGACGGTATGGGTTTTAGCCATGATCGTCCCCATCAAGCTGACAGCGATGCTGAAGCTACAGCTATGATTTTTTTACATGTTCTAAAAAAACTTAGCCAGTTACCATTGTTGACTTTGCAGCAATTATTGCCATTAAGTAAAAGGTATAAAAGCCATATAGAGAGTAATATCCAAGAACTAATAGCAGATAAATTAAAGTCAGGGGATACGGGCGAACTCAGCTATGATTGTTTTCGCGGTCTGGCTTTAAAACGAGTATCAGATCAACAAATAGAAGAGATTCCTGAGCAAAGCACGATTGATCAAGCTAGAGAAACATTTATGACTGGGCATCATTCATTAGCCACAGCCTTTGAACAATATGAGCAAAGGCTTGGACAACAGCAAATGATTAACACGATTTATCAAGCTTTTACAGAAAACGAGCACGCCATGATTGAAGCTGGAACGGGAACTGGTAAAAGTTTGGCCTATCTAATTCCGTCCGCTTTTTATGCATTCGAAAGCAAAAAACCGGTTATTATTAGTACACAAACCATCCCATTACAAGACCAACTGCTTTCAAGAGATGTTCCGTTACTAAAAAAGCTCTTACCATTTCCCGTGCGTTTTACGTTGTTAAAGGGACGAAGCCATTATTTAGATCTGCGTAAATTTGAGCTTAGTTTAGACTCATCGCAAGAAAGCTCATATGATGTGATCTTAACAAAGTCACAAATTTTAATATGGTTAACTGAAACCGAATATGGGGATATTGAAGAGTTGAATTTACCTTCTGGTGGTAGGGGATATTGGTATGAAATTCAAAGCGATGCTGCTTCTGATTTAGGAAGGTATAGTCCTTGGTTCTCAAGATGTTTTTACCATCGAGCTAGGAAACGTGCTCATGATGCTCATATTATCATTACCAACCACTCGCTTTTATTAACGGACATTGTACATAATCAACAGCTACTTCCATCGTACAGTCATGTCGTGATTGATGAAGCTCATCATCTAGAAGACACGGCAAGTGAAAGACTCGGTTTGAAAACAGACTATCTCTCATTCTCATTCCTTCTTCAACGATTAGGAGATATAAGTGCGGAAGGTATTCTACAGAAAATGGCGACACTAGCCAAAAAAGCAGGCAACGATTCAGAAAAATGGTCTGAATCTGCACAGAAGCTTTGCGAAACAAAAGATGAACTCGACGATTTATTTCGTATGATTCATGCGTATGCACTTAAGGCTAAAAAGAAAGCTTCATCAGATACTGGCCGAACACGATATACGTATCGATCTTTTGATGAAAATAGTGAACTGTGGTCAGCAATTTTAGAGTGTGCAATGAGAGTCCATGCGTCTCTTTCGAATGTTTGCCTGAATTTAGAATCAATGGTTGCTTCCGTTGAGGCAAAGCGAGAAGAGCTTTCTTATCGCGATCGGGCACTTTGGGCAGATGGAAGTCGAATGATCTCTTCCTTGCTGGAAGAAGATGAACAGCTCTATGAATTGCTTCTTGAATATGATGAAAATCAGGTATATTGGATTGAAGCTGAACCAAAAGGAGCTAGAAATGCGACCTTTTTATATAGTAAACCAATTGATGTATCTGAGCGTTTGGCGGATGACTTTTTTGGTCGTAAAAAAAGTGTCATTCTTACCTCGGCTACCCTAACCGTCAACGGTTCTTTTGATTATCAGAAAAACAAGTTGGGACTAGAGGATTTTGGTATTATCACGTCGTTAATTGAATCTCCATTTCAATACCTTACTCAAGCAAAAGTGTTAATTCCATCTGATTTGCCGGCAATTAAGGATGTAAGTGATGAAGAGTTTGCTGTTGAAGTGGCGATTAAGATTTGGCGAATAGCAGAAGCAAGCAAGAGTAAATTGATGGTTTTATTCACGTCTTATGAGATGTTACGCACCGTTTATCAATTTGTGAAGGATTTTAATGAACATGAAGTATTTCAACTGGTAGGACAAGGCATTACAAGTGGAAGTCGAGCAAAGCTAATGAAAATGTTTAAGCAATCGGACTTAGGCATCTTATTTGGAACGAGTAGTTTCTGGGAAGGTATTGATTTGCCAGGGGATGAGTTAAAGCACGTCATTATTGTGCGCTTGCCATTTTCGCCACCAGATGAACCTTTATTAAAAGCTCAACTTGAACAAGCAAAGGAACATGGTCGAAATCCTTTTATGGACGTTTCATTACCTCAAGCGATTATTCGGTTTAAGCAAGGCTTTGGGCGATTAATTCGTACGCAGCATGATAAGGGCTGTGTCTTTGTTTTTGACAGACGAATTACCACAACACGATATGGTTCGTTGTTTATTAAATCATTACCTAATGTGCCTGTTCATGAAGGGAAACTAGAGGATTTGCTTGAGGAGCACCAGTCCTATTTATAAAAAAGACAGAGGGGGAACTTTCGGTGAATACATTGTTAACAAATGTGCGAATTGCAACAATGGATGATTCGTTTTCAATTATTGAATCAGGTTATGTGTTGATCAAAGGCTCTATTTTTTCAAAAGTAGAATCTGGTGAACCAAGCGAAGAAATTAGGAATCAAGCAGACAGAATTAGGGATATGGAAGGCAAATGGGTACTTCCTGGCCTTTATAATACTCATGGTCATGCTGCGATGACACTCATGCGTGGTTACGAGGATGATCTTCCATTAGATCGCTTGGTTAAAGGAAAAAATATGGCCATTTGAAGGTAAACTAGATCAACAAGCCGTCGCTTGCGGGCGAGCATTAGCGATGGCAGAAATGATTAAATCCGGTACCATTGGTTTTTTGGAGATGTATCATTTAAATATGGATGATTTTGCCGAAGAAATCGAGCGCGTTGGAATGAGAGCTGTATTGACTCGCTCAGTAATTGGACTTTGTTCTCGTGAAGAACAAGATGCAAAATTAGATGAATCAGCATCATTTGCAACACGTTGGAATGGTGCGGCAAATAAACGAATTCACACGATGCTTGCTCCACATGCTCCTTATACTTGTCCAATTGATTATATTGGGCGTATTGTAGAGAGAGCAAGAGATTTAAAGCTACCAGTCCATATGCATTTAGCTGAAACAAAAAAAGAAATTGACGATTATAAAGCTTCACACGGACTACATCCACTAGACCATCTTCATGAACAAGGCTTACTTGACGATATGCAGTGGTTGTTTGCTCATGGTGTTCATTTAGACGAATCACATATTCAATTACTAGCAGAAAAAAATGCTCACGTTAGTCATAATCCAATAAGTAATTTAAAGTTAGGTTCAGGCATGGCACCTCTAACTCAATTGTTACAAGCTGATGTATCTGTTTCAATTGGATGTGATGGAGTCTCGGCAAACAATACGTTAGATTTGTGGGAAGAGCTACGCATGGCCGTGTTATTACAAAAGGGCTTAACTCAGCAGGCAGATGCTATCTCTGTGCCAAAAGCCTTACGTATGGCAACAAGAGAAGGTGCAACAGCTCTACAAACAGGGCAACCTGCAGTAATTCGTGAGGGTGTTGAGGCAGATTTTATAGTGATTGATCAAACGGCTGCTCATTTACAGCCAGAACAGC